>CACGVB010000054.1 GCA_902576395.1 uncultured Pelagibacteraceae bacterium | reverse complement strand
AAACATTTGCTTGGTATGGGTGTAACAGTAACAATAAACAACACAATTGATGCTGATACAGCAGAATATTTGGTAAATGAATTTGGTCATAATCCAATACGTGAGACGAAAGCTGAGGAAATAATTGAAAAAATAAAAGAGGTAAAATCGGAGAATTTAAAAAACAGAGCTCCAATAGTTACTGTTATGGGGCATGTTGATCATGGAAAAACTTCTGTTTTGGATGTTTTGAGAAAAGCAGATGTAGCCTCAGGTGAATTTGGTGGCATTACTCAACATATTGGAGCGTATCAGATAAATTATGAAGATAAAAAAATTACATTTATCGATACCCCAGGCCATGCTGCCTTTACAGAGATGAGAGCAAGAGGGTCTAAACTAACTGATATCGTTGTACTAGTGGTAGCAGCGGATGATGGTGTTAAACCCCAGACAATTGAATCAATAAAACACGCAAAAGCAGCTAAAGTGCCAATAGTTGTTGCTATAAATAAATGTGATTTACCAGAGGCAGACCCACAAAAAATAAAAAATCAACTATTGGAGTATGAATTAATTGCAGAAGATTTATCTGGAGACACTTTGATGGTAGAAATTTCTACTAAAAATAAAACAAATCTAGATAAGTTAGTTGAGTCTATAATATTACAAGCAGAGTTACTAGATTTAAAAACTGACTTCGAAACCAATGCTAAAGGAATAGTTTTAGAGTCAAAAATAGATGTTGGTAGAGGTCCAGTAGCAAATATTATTGTTACTGCAGGTACTTTAAAAAAAGGAGATTATTTTGTTAGTGGCCTTAAATGGGGAAAAATTCGAGCAATAATTAATGATCATGGAGGTAACGTTGAAATAGCTGAACCAGCAACCCCTATTGAAATTATTGGTATAAATGGCGCAGCTAAATCTGGAGATGATTTTATTGTTTTGCCAAATGAAAAAGAGGCAAAATCATTGTGTGAAGCGAGGGTAGAAGAGTCAAAAGATGATAAAATACCAATTACTTTTGTAACTCAGGACTCAGCTTTTCAAAACTCAGTTTCAGAGGAGTTAAATATAATTATTAAATCTGATGTGCATGGCTCATCAGAGGCAATTAAAAATGCTATAGATCAAATCAAGCATGAAGAAGTTAAACCTAAAATACTTTTATCAGATATAGGAATGGTAACCGAAACAGATGTAACTTTAGCTAAAGCATCAAATGCTGTTATAATTGCTTTTAATGTTAAACCAAGTAAAGAGGCGAAGAAAAGAGCTGAGCAGGAAAAGATTTCGATTTCGTCCTATAACATAATTTATGAGGTTTTAGACTTTATAAAAGCTAAAATGGCAGGTTTATTAGCACCAGATGTAGAGGAAAAAATTATTGGAAGTGCTGAAATTCTTGAAATTTTTAAAGTTTCAAAAGTTGGAAAAGTAGCCGGATCAAAAGTTGTAGAGGGCGAAATTATACAAAACTCAAGTGCAAGAATCATTAGAGATGGTGCTATAATATTTAACGGAAAAATTGGATCTATTTTTAGGGAAAAAGACCAAACTAAGCAAGTGTCAGCAGGTTTAGAATGTGGAATTACCTTAAAAGATTTCGCTGATTATCAAAAAAAAGATATTATAGAAGTTTATAATTCTACAGTAACTGAGAGAACAATTTAAATGAAACACTTAGGAAAACCTATAACTCAAAGACAATTAAGAGTAGGTGAAATGATAAAGCAAGCCTTGGGTACACTTTTTATAAGAGATGAAGCAAAAATACCAAATTTATCAACTAAGGAAATTACAGTTACAGAAGTAAGGATGTCACCAGATTTAAAAACTGCAAAAATTTTTGTAATGCCTTTAGGTGGAAAAAATACAGAGGAAATTATAGAAAAATTAAGATTGGCATCATTTATCATAAGAAAAGTTTTATCTAAAAAAATAATAATGAAATTTTTACCGAAACTTTTTTTTGTAAAAGATGACTCTTTTGATTATGCAGAAAAAATAGAAAATTTAATTAAACAAACAAACAAATAATAAGGAAAAAAATGAGAGAAAAAGTAAAAGACC
>CACGVB010000053.1 GCA_902576395.1 uncultured Pelagibacteraceae bacterium | reverse complement strand
ACCAACAAAACAAATTCAAGAAACTGTGTCAAAATTAGTTACGCTTCCAACTTATTCTGGAATTGATAAAAATTATATTTATAAAATAATAGACGTTGTAAATAAATATTAAAAAAATTAATTTAATTTCAACCAATTCATTTTGAATATTTTTTTGCCGAAATATTTTGCTCCATTTTTAGTGTAGTGGCCATAATCATATAAAAGTTTGTACCCATCATTGTCGATATAATCACATTCATTTTTTTCAATATTACACATATAATCTTCTTTATTTAAATATTTAAGTTCTTTTTTTTGGGCAAATCTTTTTAACTCTTGATTAATTTTTGTTTTGGAATTAACTAATCTATTGTTAAAATAAGTATTCTTTAAGCCAAAATAATCAAAATCTACTTTTTCAAATAGAATTTTATTATCAATCAATGTATACAATCGGCTTTTAACTTTATACTCGTTTGAACTAGAGGTTATTGCTATATTTTGATTAAGTTTTTGAATTTTTTTTAAATCATTTTTAAAACTGACAAATCTAGAATTATTCCAGTCATATGAATAAATAACTAAATCAGAATTTTTAAAAAGTTCATTTTTTGTTATAAACTTATAATTAAAATCATAGAAGAAAAAGTCCACATTATTATATAGATGTCCGCTAAGATTTAAGGCGTTATACAAATCTTCTCCAAAACTATCACCAACAATTAATATATTTAAATTTTTAGTGTCTAATTTCTTGTTTTTATTAAATGACCCCATTCTTGTTTGTGCTAAATAAAAATTGTCCGGATTATAATTTTTATTTATTTTTTTAAGTTTTTCAAATCTTGATGGGTATCCCTTTTTTTCTATAATAATTAAATTAAAAGTAAATAATATTGAAAATAAAATTAACAAATAAATAATAATTTTTTTAAATTTATACTTTTTATTTCTAAAAGGTTTTTCGATTAAAAAATAAGAAATTATTGAAAGAAAAAATATAATCGGAATAAGTAAAATTTTACCTTGTAAATTTCCGCTCACAATTCCATTAATTTTAATAAAACTAAAAATTGGATAGTGCCAAAGATATAGAGAGTAAGATATTAGACCAACCCCAACAAATAATTTTGTAGATAATATTTTAGTTATCAATTCACTCTTATCTGAAAACCAAATAATTAAACAAACCCCAACTATAGGAGAAATTGTAAAAAACGAAGGATGAAGTGTGTCATCATCAAAATAGAAAAAAGAATGGAGGATCAAAATTAAGCCTAAAAAAGGAAATATTATTTGAAATATTTTTTGTTTATTAATTCGTCCAAATTTAGTTTCAAAGTATGCAAGTATTGATCCAGCTAATAGTTCCCACATTCTAGTAAATAGAAAATAAAATGAAACAGAACTATAATTTCTGCTTGTCCATTCTGCTAATACCAAACTGACAATAAGTCCAACTAATAATATATAAATTAAATATTCTTTAAAAAAATTAAAAGTTAATAATAATATTACAGGGAATAAGATATAATATTGTTCCTCGACTGATAACGACCATGTGTGAAGAAATGGTTTAAATAATCCACCTAGATCTCCGTACTCCTGTCCTGAATAATGAAAATAAAAATTAGAACCAAACCCAAGTGAGTATAGTATTGACTTTGAAAAATCAATTAAACCACTTGGAAATAAATAAATCCAAGCAAATGGCATTGATACTAACATAACAATCATCAACACAGGGAGAATGCGTCTAACTCGTCTCTCATAAAAGTATGTAAATGAGAATGAGCCATTTATTAACAAATCATTTAAAATTATAGATGTTATTAAATATCCTGATATAACAAAAAAAATATCAACCCCAATAAAACCACCTTTAAATGGTTGATAGCCAAAAATCTTTATTTGTGTGTGATAAATTATAACAGAAATAACAGCGATAGCTCTTAAACCATCAATTTCTGGCCGATATGTAAGTTTCATATTTAATCATAATAGTTGGTATCTATCTAAAATATATATAATTAAGCAATTATCAAGTTAACAAAATTATTTAAAAAAATAATAACTGATAAATATTCAA
>CACGVB010000052.1 GCA_902576395.1 uncultured Pelagibacteraceae bacterium | reverse complement strand
TTATTTTAGCTGGGGCAACTTTCTTGTCACTTGCTATGGGATTTACAGGTTTGCCTAGAAATTTAGCATTGTGGATACAGAATATGGAGTTATCACCGTATGTATTAATATTTGTATTAATGATTTTTTACATAATTCTTGGGATGTTTCTTGATGGAATTTCTGCAGTTGTTCTTACAATGGCAATAATTGAACCAATGATAAGGCAGGCAGGCTTTGATATGATTTGGTTTGGAATATTTTTAGTTATTGTTGTAGAAATGGCTCAAATTACACCACCTGTTGGTTTTAATCTATTTGTTCTCCAAGGAATGGCAAACAAAGATATGGGGTTCATAGCAAAAAGTGCCTTCCCGTTATTTTTATTAATGATTTTTGCAGTCCTATTGATTGTACTGTTCCCACAAATCGCTTTATGGATGCCCGAACAAATGATTCAAAATATCAATTAGTATTTCGATTTTTTGGTTCCTTCAATAATTTCTTTTAACTCTTGATACTCCTCACAATTACAGCTTTTCAAAATTTCCAATCTTTCTTTTGCTAAATTAATTCTGTTGGTCACAACATATAATTCACCTAAGTATTCATTTATACCAACATGCTTTGGATCGACTTGCAAACCTAACAAATAATATTTTTCTCCTGCTTCAAAGTCCCCAAGTTTTCTAGTTGTAAAACCCAGGTAGTTTAGTGTATCAGCCTGTAGGGGCTTTTCTTTGTCGAGTTTTAATAAAATTTTTTGAGCTTTTTCGTATCTTTTTAATGCTTTATCCATTTTATTTTTGGATTCATATTTCTTAGCTGCTTCAATTATTTTTACAGCATTTTTATAGCTCGGTTTTTTATCTGATGAACTTGTTCCAGCAGCAAAAGTTTCAACAGTCAAAAAAAAGAATATGAGAAAAGTAAATAGTTTTTTAATCATAATTATATAAATTTTTTCATTTTATTTAGAGGCTTTAATTCTAAATTATTTTTTATTAAGTTTTCCCTTACCTGTTTTGCAGTCGAGAGAGAACTTTTATTATCTCCATGTATGCAGATTGAATCGATTTCACAAGGTATTTGTTTTCCACTGTGACAATTAAGAGTTTGGTTTTTCACCATATTGAATACATGCTCTTTAGCTTGCTCAGGATCGGTTATTAGGGCATGGTCCTTACCTCTTGACACAAGTGTTCCATCGTCTTCATAATTTCTATCTGCAAAAATTTCACATGCAATTTTCATATTTAATTTTTTAGCTGCAATTTCCATTTTTGAACCTGTTGGTACTAAATAAATTATATCTTTATCAATACTATAAATAGTTTTTGCCAAAATTGTTGCTAGTTCAAGGTCCTCACAAGCCATATTATTTAAGGCTCCATGTGGTTTAATATGAGAAACCTTTTCATCTAATTTAATGGCAATATTTTGCAAAATTTCATATTGATCTATTAAAAGCTTAGAAATTTCATCAGCACCAAGATTAATCCGTTTTCTTCCAAAGTTTTCTGGATCATTGAAGGATGGATGTGCACCAATACTTACATTATTTTGCTTTGAAATCTCTACAACTTCTCTCATAGTTTCCTCATCTCCAGCGTGGTACCCACAAGCCACATTTGCAGAATTTACTATTTTGAGTAAATTAGGATCATTCTCATTTGAATGATGCTTTGATTTTTCACCTAAATCACAATTTAAATTAATTTCCATACTATAAAGCTTAAAGTATAACATGACATGATCAAAAATATATCAAATCTTGGTGACGCAGCATTGTACTGTGACTTTGGTACTGAGGTAAATAAAGAAATTAACAGAAATGTTATAAATTATTTTAATAATTTAAGAGATAGTAATTTTTTAGGTATTACAAATATTACACCTAGTTATAATAAACTAGTAATTAGTTTCGATTTAAAACTTACGAGTTTTGCTAAATTAAAAAAACAAGTTGAAAATCTAGAGTTAAAAAAAAATCATAATTCAAAAAATAATCTAATTAAAATCCCAGTTTGTTGTGCAGAGGAATTTGCACTAGATATAAAACGTTTACAAAAATTATTAAAGATAAATGAATCAAAAATTTATGAAA
>CACGVB010000051.1 GCA_902576395.1 uncultured Pelagibacteraceae bacterium | reverse complement strand
ATGCCCAAAAATATATGCTAAAAAAGGTAATCCTGGCCTTTCTATTCTTGTAGGATCTCTCTCAAAATATTCAAGGAAACCTGTTGATGATAAAATTTCTACAGGGACATCTCTATTATATTGCCATAAAAAAGGAAAATTTTCGAAAACTTTATAAACTACTTCGTCTGGAAAAGGGTTAAGCCAAGCAATGTTAGCTGAAATCAAAAAACTAAGAATTGAAAACGAAATTAAAAAATAATGATCTTTGATTTCAGTTTTTTTATTTATGGTAAGATTATCTTTTAGTGCCATTTAATTTCATCATTTAAAATTTTTTTTCTTAATAATATTTCTAGAGAGATTGGTAAAAGCATTAATAAAGGTAATATCACTGGAAATCGGTATCTCCAATCATAGTCAATTAATATAAATGAGTGAAAAGCCGCTACAGAGAAAGCTAATAGCAAAATAAACATAAATATCTTATCTATAACTTTAAATTGACCTATAAAAAAAACCCAAATAAATATTGAATTTAATATTAGAATCGTTTGAATTAAGTTAAGAACTATATGAGCTATTGAAAAAGTAGAAGCATATGGATTAAAAAAATTAATTAATCTTAAAAAGTATAAATAAACTATATCTACAAAGCTTTTAGGCTCATCTACCCATGTCTCGGGACGATCATGAATTATCATCCCCTTTTTTACCATATTAGTTATGAAATCAAATCTGACACCATTTAAATAAGATTCAATGAATAAATAAAGTAGTGCATAAATTATAGGTGTTAACAGAATTAATATAAATACAAATGGCAATATCCACCTTGGTCTAAATAAAATCTGATATTTTAAGATTATAATAAAGAATAAAATCACAAAAATAACAGGAAATGAAGATGGTCTAGTAGCAAGCAATAAAATTATTAATATAAAAAGTTCAAAATAATATCCTTTATTGTTAATAGTTCTTTTAATAATTAGATAGGTAGTAAAAAGAACAAGAAATGCATAGATCATATCTGATAGTATAAATTTAGGCCAAATTAATATATCAACAGAAATAACAATTACGGGTAAGGTTAATGCTATCAAAATTGGTCTAACACCAACAAGTAATAGACTTTTTGTAATAATAATTAGAGAAAAAAATACTAATATTAGATTTAATAATAAAAATGCAAATTGCCACTCATTAATAAAAATAACTTTGCATAATGCAATTAATAATACAGGAACAGAAAAAAAAAATAGATGTGGTCGAATATCAATTTTATCAATTGAAAAAAAATCATTAAAATTAAAATTTAATTTTATTAACTGATCTGCCCACAAAGAAAATCTTATTGAATCAGAAGACATAGAGAAGCCAGAACTTAAATGATAATAAGCAATTAATAAAAAACAAATTAAAATTGTTATATATAAAAGTTTATCTCCGTATTTCCATTCATTAGAAAAAATATTTTTCATTCAAATTTAACAAAATATTTATATTTTAATATTGTAATTAATGCCCTTACTGCATCGTAAAAGGATATTTTTTTACCTTCTTCCACAGTTCTTCCCTTATAAGAAATAGGTGCCTCTTTAATTTTCTCATTTAATATAGAAATTTTAGTATTTACTTCAGGGCAAAATGCAAAATCATTTTCTTTTAATTTCAACTTAAAAAAGATTTCACTTTTAAATATCTTATAGCAAGTATGTGCATCTGTAAGTTTTTGATTATTTAAAAAGTTTGAAATAAGAGTTAGCACATGATTTCCAAAAGTTCTAAAGTTTGAGATAAATTGATTATTATATCTTCTCTTATTTAAAACTCTTGACCCATAAACAACCTTCAATTTTTTGCTTATAAGTATTGTAATTAACTTATTTAAATCTTTGGGATTATATTCAAGATCAGCATCCTGAATGACTACTATATCCCCTTTTATGAAAGGGATGGCAGACCTAATTGCCGCCCCCTTTCCTAAATTTTGTTTATGAAAGATTACTTTATCAATATTTTTCATTTTTTTAATTATATTTCTAGTTCCATCTGTCGAATAATCATCAACAACTATAATTTGTTTTTTAAAATTTACATTTTTAAATACTCTATTTACAATTTTATGAATATATTTTTTT
>CACGVB010000050.1 GCA_902576395.1 uncultured Pelagibacteraceae bacterium | reverse complement strand
CAACATTGTAACCAAAAAATATATTAATTTTACTTATTATTTCTTTCTTTGAGTATTCTAAATCTACTTCATTTCCTCTTTTGACCATTATATTCAAACAGTTTCCATTTAATTTTGAATTTTTATATGATTTTGGATAGGAAAAATTAAACAATTCTTTGCCAACAAGAAATTTCCAATTATCCAAAGTATTTGAATAAATTTGACCTTTTTTATTCAATATTCTTTTGGCTTCTTGGGGCAAAGTATCTTTAAAAGATCTTAGTCCTTGAACAGACTTAGTTCTCTGCTTAGTATTATATTTAAAATTCATATGACAAGTCAAAACATACCAAATAAAATTTTGAATTGGTACGATAATAATAAAAGAGACCTTCCATGGCGAAAAAAAGTCACTAGAACTCAAAAAGAATATTTTACGTTAGTCAGTGAATTTATGTTGCAGCAAACACAAGTAAAGACTGTAATACCATATTTTGAAAATTTTATTTCTAAAATCCCAGATTTAAAAAGTTTATCAAGAGTTAGAGATTCTAAATTGATGAAATGTTGGGAAGGATTAGGGTATTATTCAAGAGCCAGAAATCTTAAAAAATCAGCAAAACAAATCATAAATGAATTTAAGGGCCAGCTTCCAAAAAATGAGGACGATTTAAAATTACTACCTGGAATAGGGGATTATACATCTAAAGCAATTATGGCAATTGCATTCAATAAAAAAATAATTCCTTTAGATGGAAATGTTGAAAGAATTTTAAAAAGAGTATTTTATTTGAAAAAGGAAAAAGAAATATCTAAAGATAATTTACACCAAAAAAAAATTTTTTTTGGAGAAACAATTAGAGCTAGTGATTATGCTCAAGCTATAATGGAAATAGGTGCATTAATCTGTAAACCATCCAATCCACTTTGTTATCAATGTCCCATCTCAACAAATTGCAAATCCTTTAAAAAAAATGACTTTGAAATAATTAAAATAAATAAATTTAATAAACAAAAGTTTTTTGAAGCAAATATTTTTCAAAATAAGCAGAATAATTACTATCTTTTAAAAAACAGAAAATTTAACTTTTTAAAAGATATGCCTATATTCCCCATGAATGAGATACCTAAGACAAAATTTAAAAATCATTTAGGAAAAAGTATCAATATAAAAATGTCAAATATGGATATGAGAATTGCAATTAATATGAAAAATAATTTACCAGAAAAAAACGATGGATTTTTTATTAATGTTAAAGATTTAAGCAATTGGACTTTACCTTCGTTTACAAAGAAAATACTTAATAGTATCAAATAAATTAATGAAAAAAATTGCGATTATTGGTGGAGGGATATCAGGCTTATATTTTGCAAATCTTTTAAATAATCAAAAAGATTTTGAATATAAAATATTTGAGAAAAAAGATAATTTTAATTTTCTTGAAGGTTATGGAATTCAATTATCAGTAAACAGTATAAAATTATTAAATAGCATTGGATTTAAAAATATATCTGCATCTGAGGTCAGTTTTCCCTCAAAAGTGAATTTCATACAAGCAAATAACTCAAAAAAAATATGCGATATAGACCTTACACAATTTAATGATTACTCTAATAGATACACTACCTTAAAAAGATCAACATTATTAAAATTCTTATTTCAAAACACCCCACAAGAAAAAATAAATTTTAATTCAAATATAACAAAAGTAGAAAATTCTAATGGCATCAGAATTTCTTTTGGAGATAATAAAAAAGAAGAATTCGATTATTTAATTATTTCGGATGGTATTTTTTCAAAAACGAGGTCACTAATTTTTAATGAAAGCATATATCCAAAATATAACCTTAATGTTGCACTGCGAGGTAAAATAAAAGGTGACTTCGACAGTGATATTTCAATATATATGGGGTCAAATAGTCACTATGTGATCTATCCTGTAAATCAAAATAATGAATACAATTTTGTGGCTATAATAAAAAAAAAATTATCACCAGATGAATTAAAAAATTATGATTTATTCAAATCTAAGGAATTTTTAGCATCTTTAGTATCAAGTTTGCAAAAAACATCCCAAATAAACGTAGAAAATTTAAGTGAATTGAAATCATTTCCTGTTTACGTTAGCAGTGGTTTTCCAAGTCTAAATAAAAAAAATATAT
>CACGVB010000049.1 GCA_902576395.1 uncultured Pelagibacteraceae bacterium | reverse complement strand
TTTGGATAAATTGATTAAATTATTTGTCACACCACTCATTGCAGAAGAAAGTACAATTACATCGTATTTTTTTTTATATTTAGCGATAATTTTTGCAACTTTTTTAATTCTGTTAGTTGTACCAACTGAAGTACCTCCAAATTTTAATACAATTATTTTCATTGATAATTTTTTTTAATATAAATTAAAATATATTGATAAAATACATCTTGATTGTAATGTCAATAAACAATGAAAAATAACACAATAAATAAAAAAGAAATAGAAAAATTTTCAAAAATAGCTGAGGAATGGTGGGATCCTAATGGAAAATTTAAGCCATTACATAAATTTAACCCTATCAGAATCAAATACATAAAAGATACAATTTTATCTGAATTTAAAATTAAAAAAGAGCATGAACCCTTTAAAGACTTAAGCATTTTAGATATTGGATGCGGTGGTGGATTACTTTCAGAGCCAATGGCAAAACTTGGAGGGGATGTTGTTGGTATAGATGCTTCTTATAAAAATATACAAGTAGCTAAGTATCATTTAAAAAAGAGTAAACTTAAAATCAAGTATTATAATTCCTCCCCTGAAAATTTAAAAATCAAGAAAAGATTTGATATAATTTTGAATATGGAAATTGTTGAACATGTTGAAGATGTTGATTTTTTTATTAAAGAAAGTTCAAAATTTTTAAAAAAATCAGGTGTGATGTTCATTGCAACCTTGAACAAAACTCTTAAATCTTACTTATTTGCAATTGTTGGAGCTGAGTATGTCTTAAAGTGGTTGCCAATAGGCACTCATGATTGGGAAAAATTTGTTAAACCTGAATATTTAACAGATATTTGTAAAAAAAATTCTTTAAAATTAAAAAAAATTGATGGAATGACTTTCAACCCTATCTTAAATAAATGGAGCGTAACTACTGATAAGTCTGTCAATTATATTTCAGAATTTAAGAAAGTTTAATTTTTATCGTCGTCAATCCAAGGTATAATGTCAGTTTCTATTCCTTCCTCTCTTAATTCCCTAACATCTTTAAGAGAAGCACTACCATAAATGCCTTTTTTAGGTTTCTTTTTATCGTAATGAATTGATCTTGCTTTATAGGTAAAATTTTCTCCAACATACTCAAAATTACCTTTCACAAATTTTTTGTAGTCAGAAAGTTTTTTTTGAACATCTTTATATTTTTTTATTTCTTGTAAATTTTCTTTTTTCTTGGTGTTCAATAAATTTGGGGACATCAATGACTTTTCAACATTTATTGACTCACAAGATTGACAATTTAAAAGTTTTAATTTTAACAACCTATCGTATTCATTAGAGGTACTAAACCAGCTTTCAAATTCTTGTTTGCAATCTTTACATTTTAACAAGTATTTAATCATATTTAATATTTAAATATTGATCTATAAAATTTCAATATAGTTAAGTCCTATAATCAGCATTAATTTCAATATATTTTTTTGTTAAATCCATAGTGTAGGATTTAAATTTTTTAATTCCCTGACCAATATCAACTTCTATTTCAATTGATTTACCTTTCATATATTCCATGACTTTTTCTTCGTCATAGGATTTGTATAAAGATCCCTTATGATAAATTTTATAAGGTCCAAATGATATAGATAATTTATTTTCATTAATTTTAGTGTCACTGTTTCCTATTGCCATAGCTATTCTCCCCCAGTTTGGATCTTCTCCCGCTATTGCTGTCTTAACTAATAATGAGTTTGCAATTTTAAAAGATAAATTTTTTGCATCTTTTTCAGTTCTGCAATTAATACAATTGATAGAAATAAATTTAGAAGCTCCTTCTCCATCAGAAACAACTTGCTTAGCTAAATTTAATAAAACATCATGAACTGCCTTGTTAAAATTTTTTAGTTTACTATCACTATATTTTTTAATTTCTAAATGATTAACCTTGTTTGTTGAAAATATAGAAACCATATCATTTGTACTTGTGTCACCATCACAAGAAATTGCGTTAAATGTTGTCTTTATATTGTTTTTTAATACATCATTCAAAACTGATGAGGGTAAAGTTGCATCAGTAAATATATAACCCAATGTAGTTGCCAAATTTGGATAAATCATACCTGAGCCTTTTGCAATTCCATAAATTTTTATTGTTGCCGAACCAATTTTTGTTTCAGCCATTGATAG
>CACGVB010000048.1 GCA_902576395.1 uncultured Pelagibacteraceae bacterium | reverse complement strand
AGATCTGCTTGTTCCAGATAAGGCATACCACAACAACCTGCATAAGAGTGCTCTACCTCAACATTATTATGATGAAGTACTTTCAAAGCAGCTTCTCCAGTTTTTTTCTTATTAAAGTTAACAAAACAAGTGGAATAAATTACAACTTTTCTTTCTTTGTGTTTTGGTAATATATTTTTTTTAAATTTTTGAAAATAATTTGCAAAAGTTTCTTTATTATATTTTGGTAAAATAGCTCTTTTATCTATTCCAGTAAAAAATTCTAAAACTTTTCTAGCAAATTTATTTTTAACATTTGTAATCCAATTAATAAAAAAGCTAAAAAATATTCCTATTTTTGAATTTCTATCAATTTGAGTTAATTGGTTGGCAGTTTTTGAAATATCACCATTTTTTCTTTGAGCCGTTCTATATCTCAACATCAAATGTGGAAAATCTAAATCAAATTCATGTGGTGGTACATAAGGACATTTAGTCATAAAACACATATCACATAAAGTGCAAGCATCTACAACAGGTTTAAACTTATCACTTGAAAGATCTGATACCTCGCCTCCTTCAGTTTCATCGATAAAGTCAAATAATTTTGGAAAACTGTCACACAAATTAAAGCATCTTCTACATCCATGACATATATCAAATACTCTTCTCATTTCCTGATCAATTTTTTCAGGATTTATAAAATCTGGATCTCTAAATTTTAATGGGTGTCTTGTAGGTGCTTGTGTGCTGCCTTCTTTACTCATAGATTTTTTTAAATGTGGTTTTTGTGGACGAGAGGGGCTTCGTCCACAAATTTTGTTTAAGCGATGCTTTCTAAAGTCTTTTGAAATTTACCTGCGTGTGATTTTTCAGCTTTTGCTAAAGTCTCAAACCAATCAGCTATTTCATCAAAGCCTTCATCTCTAGCTGTTTTAGCCATTCCAGGGTACATATCTGTGTACTCATGTGTTTCACCTTGAATTGCAGACTCAAGATTGGCTTTTGTTTCACCAATTGGCTTACCAGTTGCTGGATCACCGACTTCTTCTAAATATTCTAGGTGGCCGTGAGCATGTCCAGTTTCACCTTCTGCAGTTGATCTAAATACCGCTGCAACATCGTTAAAGCCTTCAACATCTGCTTTTTGAGCAAAATAAAGATATCTTCGATTTGCTTGGCTTTCCCCAGCAAATGCTTCTTTTAAATTTTCCTCTGTTTTACTACCTTTTAATGACATATTTACTCCTACTATTAATAATGATTCTAAAGTGGTTTATATATAGAGGAATTATAATATGTCAACAGTTTAGAATAAATATAATATATTATTTAAACTATTGATATTATTGGATTATTTTTGAGATTGATTATCACTAACAATTTTAGCAATAACTTCTACTGATCTTATTTTTTTTCCTGGGATTGTTCTTTTAATATTAACTTCATCAACATCATCTTGATGAATATCAATCAATTTATTTTCTTCCTCGTCAAAGAAATGGTGATGATGAGTTACATTTGTGTCGAAATAACTTTGTGAAGCATTTAGTGGAATCTCTTTTAAATATCCCTTCCTCATAAATGCATGAACGGTATTGTAAACGGTTGCTAAAGAAACCTTAATATTTGCTTGATTTTCAATGATTTTAACCAGTTCTTTAATTGTAAAGTGAAAAGTCTTTTCAGCATCAAACAACACTTCACAAATTTTAATTCTTTGTTTTGTGGGTCTTAAGCCTGATTTTCTTAATTTGTCTATATATTGGTCAGAGTGAGCCATTACTAATTATAATTATTCTAAAGAATATCTATATTATAATGTTTGTAAATCAAGTAATAAGATTAAAAAATTATGAAAAAAAGTTCCTTTGATTATGATGAATTAATAAGCTGCGCAAATGGCGAGCTTTTTGGCCCTGGAAATGCAAAATTACCTTCTCCGCCAATGCTAATGTTTGATAGAATTACTGAAATTAGTGAAAAAAATGGAGCTTTTAACAAAGGGTTGATGAAGGCTGAACTTGATATAAAAGATGATCTGTGGTTTTTTGATTGTCACTTTAAGGAAGATCCAGTAATGCCAGGATGCTTAGGTTTAGATGCGATGTGGCAACTCGTGGGATTTTACTTAGGTTGGCTTGGAAATCCAGGAAGAGGTAGGGCTTTAGGAGTGAGTACAGTAAAGTTCACAGGGGAAGTG
>CACGVB010000047.1 GCA_902576395.1 uncultured Pelagibacteraceae bacterium | reverse complement strand
GGCAAAAGTCTTGTACCTAAACCAGCAAGTGGAATAATGGCTTGTTTAATCATAAAGATAATTTATTTATAAACATATATTTAAAAAATGAAAATAATTACAAGCATTTTTGATTTAAATAAAGAGATTAAAAACTATAAAAATATTGGATTTGTGCCTACAATGGGTGGAATTCATGAGGGACATAAGTCATTAATCAAAGCTTCACAAAATAAAAATAAAAAGACAATTGTAAGTATTTTTGTAAATCCTACTCAATTCAATAAAAAAAATGATTTTAAGAAATATCCGAGAAATATACAGAGAGATATTGCCATATTGAAAAAATTAAAAGTAGAATATTTATTCACACCTAGTGCCAAAGATATATACCAATTTAAGGCAAAGAAATTTAATTTACAAAAAAAAGACAAAATTTTGTGTGCAAAATATAGAATTGGTCATTTTGAGGGAGTACTAAATGTTATGAATAGGTTAATGACTATTATAAAATCAAAAGATTTGTATATGGGTGAAAAAGATTATCAGCAGTTAAATCTAGTAAAAAGGTTTCTATCAAAAAAATTTAAGGTCCGCATTAATTCTTGCCCTACTATCAGAATAAATAATATCGCGTTATCTACACGAAACAAATTATTAAACAAGAGATCTATTAAAAAAGCTTCAGAAATTGCATTTTTTTTAAAAGAAATAAAGCACAAATCAAAATTACAAGCTTCTAAAATAGCTTTTAATTTGCAGTATTATAAAGAAAAATTAGAAAAAAAATATAATATTAAAATAGATTATTTAGAATTTAGAGATGAAAAAAATTTAAAACTTAATAATTTCAAAAGTAAATATAGGCTTTTTGTAGCTTATAATATCGACAATGTTAGATTAATTGATAATTATTAGTTATAAAAAATAAGCACCTACACCTAAAAATGAAACAAAGCCTATTACATCAGTAATTGTAGTAACAAAAACACTTGAAGAGATAGCTGGATCTATATTCATTTTTTTTAAAGTTACAGGTATTAAAATTCCAAAGAGCCCAGCAACTATCATTGTTAAAACCATTGATATTGATATTATTAATGCAAGCTGAATGTCGTTAAACCAAAAATAAACAATTGCTGAACTTATAATTGCAAAGATAATTCCATTTAAAAAACCTATGTTAAATTCTTTAATTATATTGTTAGTAAAATTATTTTTTGTTAAATCTTGTGTAGCTAAAGATCTTACAGTTACTGCTAGTGTTTGCATACCTGCATTTCCACCCATTGATGCAACAATAGGCATTAAGAATGCCAAAACAACCATTTGTTCTATTGTAGCACCAAATAAACTAATGCAATAAGTAGCTAAAAATGCTGTAAATAAATTTAATAAAAGCCAATTAAATCTTCTCTTAGTTTTTGTAATAACACCATCTGTTATTTCTTCATCACCTACTCCTGCGAGTCTTAATGCATCTTCCTCAGCTTCTTCTTTAAGTACAGTTAAAACATCATCATAAGCTATCATGCCCACTAATTTATAATTTTTATCAATGACTGCTGCTGAACTTAAATTATAATTTTCAAATAGATTTCCAACTTCTTCCTTATCCATATCTACAGGTATTAGAAGCTGGGATTCAGACATTATTGACATCATTTTTGCTTCTCTTGGAGTTCTCAGCACTTTTGAAGAAGGTACAGTTCCAATTGGCTTAAAGTTTTCATCTACTATAAAAATTTCAAGAAACTCTTCAGGTAAATCTTTATTTTCTCTTAAATAGTCTATTGTCTGACCAACTGACCAATTGCTAGGGATGGCAGTAAACTCTCTTTGCATTATTCGTGCAGCCGAGTCTTCTGGATAGCTTAAACTTTCTAATAAAGCAAACCGGTCTTTTGGTGGAAGAGATCCTAAAATAGTATTTTTATCTTTCTCATCAACATTCTCTAAAATTTTAATTGCATCATCAGACTCTAAATTTTTTAATATATTTACAATTGACTCTGATGATAAATAGGCAATCAATTCAGATTGTATTGACTCATTGAGTTCAACAAACACCTCAGGATCAACTTTAAAATTATTTAATTTAATTAAACTTTCTCTATTATTTTCATTTAAATGTTCAATAATATCGGCCGCATCCGCTGGGTGCATATCATTAAATGAATTAGTGATAAATTCTGCATCATTTGAGGAAATCTTATCTGTTACTACTTTGATAAATTCTTTATTGAATTCAAAGTTTACTTTTTTATCTTTAA
>CACGVB010000046.1 GCA_902576395.1 uncultured Pelagibacteraceae bacterium | reverse complement strand
AGCAATAAGAATGTTTTTATCCCAAATCTCTATAGTTTTTGGTAATTTATTTCGTTCAGTAAATTTTCCACTTTTGACTGAATGGTCATACATATTTTTTCTTTTTGAGATACTTAAAAGCATAAAAAGAACATGTTCTGCAACTGCCACAGCATTTGCTGTTGCAGTTATTGCTACATCGATATTTCCTTTTTTACAGCTATTTAAATCAATATTATCGTAACCAACTCCATGTCTTGAAATTATTTTAAGGTTTTTTGCAATTTCAATTGCCTCAGCAGGTAACATTGAAGTTCTTAAAGAAACTGCGTCTGCATCAACAATTTTTTGTTTTACATTTTCAACACTTAAATCTTCAACAACCTCGTAACTATAGTTACTATTACTTTTTAATAATTCCATACCTTTTTCATGAATAGGTTGGACAATGAGAATTTTTTTCATAATTTAAATAAGAAATTATACTAGTCTAGCAAGATCTCTTTTACTATTTTTAAATGTTGGAAGTGGATATTTAAATGCATACTTTCTTGGAATACATTTATTCTTTGCCTTTTCCCATAAAGCTATCCATTGCTTATAATTGTGGATGGTAATATTTTTTTTATTTTTACTTCTTACATAAAAATTGGGCAAAGGTTTCCTACCAGATGGGGTTCCAGCTCTATTGTATCTTAAATCAGCGCTAATTCTAAAATCATTAGATCTATTTGGCAATGAACAATGAATAGAATGTTTGTGCAAAATAATAATATCACCAACATTAGCTTCTAGAAAAACTGGTTTGTAATTATCAAGTAGTTTACTATCTTTTATTTCGACCTGACCTCTATACCCCGATATATGATTCAATAGTCCCAATTTATTAATTTCTTTTACTGTAATCATACATCCATTTTTTTTTGTAGTTTTAGTAAATGGAATCCAAACAGTAACCATATCGGTTAATCTTTGTCCCAAAGATGATAATACTGCTGCATCCTGATGCCATGGTGTTCTGCCTGAGAGACCATCGTGAACAGAATGTTTAGGTAATTTATTTTCAGGTTGTTTAATTCTGGTATTTTGAACTGGATTTGAAAGTATCTCTGGCCCTAATAATTTTTCAACCACATCCAAGATATTTCTGTGATTTATTAAATTCCATAAAGATTGAGATGCGAAATAATCACTATCTTTCTTCACATGATCTCTTGGAAGTCTGGTGTTAAAATATTGATCAAGATCATAAATATTTAGTTTTGAAATATAAGTGTATTTTTTCCTAAAGTTATATTTAAATATTTTTTCTTTCATGTTCTCAGGAGCAAATTTATGAACTAAATTGTCCATTACATATTCCATGTCATTTAAAATTGGTTTTAGATCTTTATTGAAGTTAAGAACATTTCTTACTCTTAAGAAGCCATCTCTATCTAAAATACTCTTAAATTTAGTCTTAATCTGCATAATTACTAATTTTTTAGCAAATAATTTGAGTCATGAAAAGATGTAAGCATTCTTTTTTTCGTCGCAACAATATGTGGATGATATTCAGAATTTTTATATTTCCATATTACTGGTTTATTAAGGGCATAACTTCCATAAACAAAAAATCTTTTTGGACAGTTTTTTTCCTTAAATCTTTTTACTCCGTGATAAGAATTAGGAGTAGATTTAAAGAAAATTACACTTCCCTGTTTTGGTGTAAATTCTTTTAATTTATCAAGTTCATTAATCTTAGGAAACCTTCTAAAGCTTTTTCTAAGATTTTTGTTTGATTTTTTCTTATATAAAGTAAGTGATCCTCCATTTTTTTTTGGTATATCTGTTAAATAGATCAAAAAATTATATAACCTATTCACATCATCTCTATGAGGTCTCAATCTATATCCTCCTTTAGATACTGAGAAATCAATATCTAAATTTAAATTTGGGTTTTTGTAATTATTACCTAATAGTTTTTTAAGTTCTTTGGAATTTACTTTTCTTTTAAGTGTATATTTTTTTTTATTAAATATTTTTGGTTTAAATAAACTTTCCCAAGTATTTGCCTTAAACTCTGTTTTAAATTTTTTATCAATTTTCTTATAAAACGATTGTGTATTAAAAGTAGCAAAAAGTTTTTTTGAGATTTTAGAACTTGAGATATATTTGTTGAAATTTTTTGATCCTTTGTTAATCCTGCTTCTGCCACCCATAATCATGTCATCAAAACTTTTTGAATTACTTATTTCTTTAATTAAATAATTGCAGACTTTTTTACTGATTATTTGTTCTCCAACAATGACTGGGAAATTTGATTTAATTTTCTTTAGTTTACTAATTTTCAGCATTTAGCT
>CACGVB010000045.1 GCA_902576395.1 uncultured Pelagibacteraceae bacterium | reverse complement strand
TGAAAACAACTGTGACTACGATGGTAAGGGACTTAAAATTTGGGTTAAGGCTATCAAAGATATAAAAAAGGGTGAGGAGTTAACTTGTGACTATGGATTTGGTTATGACAAAGATTACAAACAATTCCCTTGTAAATGTAAGTCAAAAAATTGTTGTGGCTATATTGTAAGAGCAGAATCGAGATGGAGAATTAATAAAAAATTCTCAATGGGTAGTAGAAAAAATTAGTATAAAACTTTTTTCAAAAATAATCCTTCTGCTGGAGCTGGTGGTGCACATAAATTTCTATTTTTTAATTTAATAACACTTTTAAATTTTTTTAATGTCCACTTTTTTTCACCAATATATTTTAAACAACCGACCATTGATCTAACCTGTTGTTTTAAAAATGATTGAGATCTAAACTCCAACTCAATTTTGTTTTTTGTTTTTTTAATTTTAACTGATTTAATTGATCTTATTGCGCTCTTTGAATTACATCCAGATGCTCTAAATGTTGAAAAATCACGAGTTCCAATTAACTTTTTTGCTGCTTTTTTCATTATCTCCAATTCGAGTTTTTTAATAACAAACCATCCTCGCTTATTTTGAAGGATAGGTTTACTCAATTGATTGAAAATAATATATTTATAAATTCTCTCTTTTGCAGAAAAACGTGCATGAAATTTCATACTTCTTTTTTTTATTTTTGAAATAGCAACTTCGTGTTTATTTAGAAAATAATTAATTGATTTTAAAAACTTATTTAAATTTTGTATTTTTTCACTGATATCAAAATGTGCAGATTGCTCAATTGCATGAACACCTGTATCTGTTCTTCCCGAGCCAATAAGTGTAATTTTTTCATTTAAAAGATATGAGATTTTTTTTTGAATTAATCCTTGTATAGTTTTGCCTTTTGTTTGTATTTGCCAACCTATGAAAGAAGTTCCGGCATATTCTATTAGAATTTGATATCTGAACATGTTTAATTCAAATTAGTGCCTTTAGTAATTTGGCTACCTCGCAGAAATTCCTTAGTTTTTTGAACTGTTTTACCTTGCCTTTGGATCTCAATGATCTTTATTGAATTTTCACCACAACCAATTTCAAAATTATCTGATAAGACATATCCTGATTTTCCACTTAAAATTGATTTTTCTGCTTTTAGTATCTTATATCTTTCACCTTTAAATTCAAACCAACCTCCTGGATTAGGATATAGACCATTAATTTTTCCTATGATCTTTAAATTACTGTCCTTCCAATTAATTTTTCCTTCTTCTTTTTTGATTTTTTTTGCATATGTAGATTTACTATGATCTTGGTCTTTAAAAGATACTTTGTTATCCAATATATCATCGATATTTTGTAGGATTTTTTCAGATGCTAAATTGCTTAATCTTTGAGACAAATCCTCACTATTTTCATTTTCTAAAATATTAATTGAATATTGATTACTAACGGGACCGGAGTCTAAACCTTCATCAATTTTCATTATAGAAATACCTGTTTCTTTTTCATTGTTCATAATTGCCCTTTGAATGGGAGCTGCACCTCGAAATTTTGGTAAAAGTGAATAATGAATATTTATCCATCCATATTTTGGAATTTCTAAAATATCTTTTTTAAGAATCTGCCCGTAAGCAACAACAATACCTAAACTAATATTTTGTTTTTTAAGAAAATTTTTTTCTTCAGTATTATCTAATACAATAGGAGTTCTAACAGGAATATTTAATATTTCAGCCATTATATGAACTGGCGACTTATTTAATCTGTGTCCTCTATTTGATGCTACAGGTGGTTGGGTATAAACAACCTCAATATTAAAACCATTTTGATACAATGATTTGAGTATTTGCCCAGAAATAGTGGGAGTACCCATGAAAGCAATTTTTTTGCTCATTAAACAATAATTCTATCAGGAGGATTTTTTCTTTTTGATAATTTTTTTACAATCATTGTTTTTTTTAATTTTGATAAATAATCTATGAATAGAATTCCTTCAAGATGATCCATTTCATGTTGTATACAGGTTGCAAGGAGCCCATCAGCTTCTAAAGTTTTACTTTCCCCATTATAATCTAAATATTCAACCTCACAATATTTAGGTCTGTCTACCTCTGCGAAATAATTAGGGACAGATAAACATCCCTCTTCATATGTTGTTTTTTCTTTGTCTTTATTTTTGATAGTAGGATTTACAAAATACATTGGATTTTTCTTTCCGTCTTTTGAAATATCCATCACTATAATCCTTTTTGGAATACCAATTTGAATCGCTGCTAAACCAATACCATTAGCTGCATACATTGTTTCCAACATATCATCCATTAACTTTCTTTCTTCATCACCCACTGTTTGTACTGGTTTAGAGACTTGTCTTAAAATCTCGTTAGGTTCAGTTATAATTGTTTTTATTGTCATGATTGATATAAGTATTTTAAACTTTTAATGGAAGAATTTCCAACAATAGTTCGTTTCTCAAGCTAATTAATTTTGTTCTATTCATAATT
>CACGVB010000044.1 GCA_902576395.1 uncultured Pelagibacteraceae bacterium | reverse complement strand
GATTATCTAATCTCGCTCCAACAACAAGAACTAAATCTGAATTGTGTAATGCAAATTCTGAGGGAGGGTATTGATGTATATCAGCCAACCCCATATAAGCGTTAGCTTCCTCTCCTAATAATTTTTGATGATACGGAACATTAAAAATTGGAATATTTAAATTGTTACCAGCTGCTTCAAGATTTTTTTCTGAATGTGACCACCAAACACCATGTCCACCAATGATGACTGGTTTTTTCGAATTACAAGCAAGTTCTAAGACTTCTGAAAGTGAATTTGGATCTGGCCACGCTTTGGCTATAGGTTTTGCTTTTTGAGAATATGGTCTTTCCTCTAAACCAACTTCCTCTGCAAAAGATGAAAACATAATATCAACGGGAAGACTAAGATGTACAGCGCCAGGATACCCGTTAGTTGCAATATGATATGCTTTGTCTACAAATTCTCTTATTCGAGTTCCATCTGTAATACTTGCGCTATATTTAGTTAAGGGGGCTGCAATTGAAACATCGTCAATTTCTTTAAAACCACCTGAGCCTTGTCTTTTAAGACTGCTAGATCCTGTAATGTAAATAATGGGACTTCTTTCACCCCAAGCCTCCATCATTGAAGGTACAGCGTTAGTAAACCCCTCAGGTCCTACTAAACATACCGATGGTTTTCGAGTAATTCTTGTATTGCCGTCTGCTAAATGACCTGCAATCTGCTCATGAGGAGTGTTTATGACTTCAATTTGGCATTCAGCAAAACCTTCAATTGCTGGATTACAAAAACCCCCCGAGAGAGTGAAAACTTTGCTAATTCCTTTATCTTTTAGAGCCCTTGCAAGTAATGCTCCACCTCTAATTTTATTTTCGCTCATTTAGTAATCTACCTTATTTACAGTACTATCTATTACTATATTAGAAGTCACATCATTAATATCATTTAATCCTACTAACCCGAGTGTAGTGCTAGCTTCTTCTTTAATTATTTCCACAATTCTCCTTAATCCTCTTCTTCCATCAGCTCCCATTGCATACATCACGGGTCTACCAATCATTGCATAATCGGCACCAAATGCAAGCGCTCTCACTATATCACTGCCACTTCTTATTCCACTATCAAAGATTAAAGGAAAGTCACCTCCAACTGATTTTCTTATTAGTGGAAGCATATTTATCGCAGCCGTAGCACTATCTAATTGTCTACCACCATGATTTGAAACTTGAATTGCATCAGCCCCTGCCTCTTTTATTTGTTTTGCATCATCAGGAGACATTACTCCCTTAATTATCAATTTACCTTTCCATTTATCTCTTACTCTTTTTAAAGTATCCCAATCTGTAGAACCTCTACTTTCTTTTCTTTTAAATATACCATCACCACTTTTAGATGTAACATAGTTCATTGGTTTAGGAATGCCACTTAGCAAAGTAGAAATAGACCAAGTTGGATGAGTTGCAAAATCAAAAAATTGTTTTGGACCAATTTTAAAAGGATAGGAGAAGCCATTTTTATCATCTCTAGTTCGTCTTGACAGTACCGGAACATCTACAGTTAATATTGCTACTTCGTATCCAGTATTCTTAGCTCTATCTAAAAGTTCCATAACAAAATTTTCATCCTGAAATATATATAGTTGCATCCAGGAGTGACCTTCTGAAAGTTCATACATTTTTTCTAAAGTTGTAGTAGAAGCCATAGAAACACAAGTAGGTATATTATTCCTCGCACTTTCAGCCGCTAACATAGAGTCTGCTCCAGGCCATGATAAATTAGTCATTCCCATTGGAGCAAAACCAAATGGAAAATCAAATTCATAACCTAATACTTTTTTCTTAAGAGATCTTTTCTCAACATTTCTTAATACTTTAGGTTCAAGTCTAATCTGATCTAATGCTTTGCTATTTATTTCTGCTAATTTTTCATCTCCAGATGCTCCATCGATAAAATCAAAAACTAATTTAGGTAGACGTTTTCTTGACAGTTCTCTTGCGTCTTTAATACTAAAAATTTTTTGACTTGGTAAAATATTATCACTCATCATTAATTTTAATATATTCTTTTAAATTATGTTGTTTATTTTGATCAACAAAATAAGCATTATGACTTTCTCTTGAAGAATAAACCTCAGTTGGTTTTCCGTCAATAAAAAGTACCGCAACTCCATCATCAACTGCTATACCATTTGGTAAAGTTTTATTTTTTATACTTTGTCTATATTTATCTGCTCTTTTTGCATCTGAATAATGTGGAGTAAAGCTTCCAGATATAAGTCCAATACCATTTAATGGTTTAAAACCAGGTCCATCTGAGTCTGTAAGAAAATAATCAAACCAACATGCAGCCCCAGCACTTACACCAGAAAGAATTATTCCTGAGTTATAAACTTCTTTAAAAATTTCAAATAAATTATTTCTTTTCCATAAGTCGAGCATAAATTTAGTATTTCCTCCACCAACATAAATAGCATCTAAATTTGAAATCCAGTTTTCAAAACCCTTAACATTTGAGACAAGATTGAAATGAGAAACTTTAAAATTAGTATTTTTAAATCTTTTATAGAATAGCTCAGTTTTTTTTACGTCATCATTACTAGCAGTTGGCAAAAACCCTACAGAGCATTTTTTTTTACTTATTTGATCTAAAAAAAATTGATCTAAATCGCTATCTTCATCATGAGTGAAACCACCACCTCCAACTGCTATTATTTGTTTTTTACCCTTCACTAAATAAATTTTTTTAATTTGTGGTTTTAATACCAGGCCAAGGATTAGGTGCTTTAGGAATATTTCTATTTAGACCTCTAACAATTTCTC
>CACGVB010000043.1 GCA_902576395.1 uncultured Pelagibacteraceae bacterium | reverse complement strand
ATTGAGTTAAATAAAGCCAGAAGTAAATCATTGTGTATTATAATTGGACCTGAGGGTGATTTTTCAGAACAAGAAAGGAATAATATTTTAAATTTTAAAGGTGTAAAGTCACTAAAAATAAATGAAAATATTCTTAGATCAGAGACAGCAGTAATATCATCAATATCAATACTTAGTTATATTTTGAATTTATAAATATTTGTTAATTAATTTTATTGATTTTTTAATATCGTCTCTATGAGAAATTTTAGCAATATACTTTCCATCTTTAAGAAGAATCACGGGTGAGCTGTGATCAACATTGTAATCGCCATTTTCAAAAAAAATCTTTTGACTGATTATTCCCCATGATTGTGACAATAAAAAAATTTCACCTGGATCTCCTGTTATTCCAACAAACTTGTTATCAAAATTTCTCAGGTAATCTTTAATAACCTCTGGAGTATCTCTTTTAGGATCAACGCTAATAAAAAAAACTTTTAAATCTTTTTTTTTATTTTTCTTTATTCTATTCAATGCGATATCCATTTTATTTAAAGTCATTGGACAAATATCAGGACAATTTGTAAAACCAAAAAAAATTGCAGTCAAAGGCCCATCAAAAGACTCTTGAGTTATAATATTATTGTTCATATCTTTAAGCTCAAAATCTGAGCCCTTAAATGCTGCGACTGATTGGTCTTTTTGTTCTTTCATAGAAAGAAATACTGGAAGCATCAGAAAAAAGAATATTGTTAAACATCCAGTTAGTACTGCAATTGAGGTTTTTATTTTCATTATTGTAAAATTATATATAGGAACTATATAAACATTATGTCTCTATTAAAGAAAATATTTGGCACATTAACTGAAAAACCCTGGGAACAAGATCAAGCAGTAATCGATAGTGGCCACTCCGGAAAAACATTTGAAATTTCAAATCAAATGTCAGCTGTTATTATTATTTTTGGAGTAAGTACAACATTATTCAGCTTAATTTTTACTGGCTATCTTTACTCACTACCCCCTGAACAAGATACAACTTTTATATTAAAGACAAATTTACTTTGGATAAACACACTGGTCTTAATTTTAGTAACAATATTTTTTAATAGAATAAGTAAAGATTTAAAAAATGGAATTACAAACACAATAAAAAGAAATCTAATTTATGTAGGTGCTTTAAGTTATATATTTTTATTTTTACAGTTAGCTTTATGGTATCAACTAATGAAAAGTGGAAATTTTGTTTCAACCAATACATATTTTTCATCTTATTATTTCTTTACCGCATTACATGGTATTCATCTTCTAGGAGGTCTCTATTTCTGGGGCAAAGTCAGCTCAAAAATTTTTAAATTAGATGAGAAAGATTATAACAAAGAAGAAAAAAGTATTAATGCTCTTTCATTGTACTGGTTATTTTTATTTATAGTTTGGCTAGTTTTCTTTACAATAATGTTTGCGTACAATGATACTGTTATAGAATTCTGCAAATCTTTGATTGCATAATTTATATAAATAAAACTAATACTGATCCAAACACTGCAATTATAATTAAAAGTATATTTACTGATCTTAGATATCTTTTAGTTTCAGGTTTTGTCTCTCCTTTTGAAAATCTTCCTGCACCTAAAGAAATTACAAAATAGAATGCTAAAACCAAAGCAAGAATTGTTATTAAAATACCTAATTTATCGAGCATAAAGTTATTGATTATATTAGTATAATTAATATGTTTTATGACATTTTGTCATAGGTATTTATAGGATTATTCTTCTATATAAGCCTTATGCATGCAGGAATAATTTTTTTATTAGTAATCATCGGATCTGTCTTATTTCATATTTTTACCCCTTGGTATTGGACTGATATAGCATCAAACTGGGGTGGAATGGATGATACTATAACTCTCACCTTTTGGGTAGGTGGAGGAGTATTCGTAGCTGTTTGTCTATTTATGATTTACTGTGTTTTTAGATACTCACATAAAGAAGATAGAAGAGCAGAATATAAACCTGAGGATAAAAAATTAGAAAAAATCTTAACATGGGCAACTACCTTAGGGGTTGCTGCTTTACTAGCACCTGGTCTTATTATTTGGAATCAATATGTAAATGTTCCAAAGAATGCAATTGAAGTTGATGTGATGGCATGGCAATGGGGATGGCAATATAGACTCCCTGGTGCAGATGGAAAATTAGGAACTACACAGGTAAGAAACATTGCTGACAATAATCCATTTGGTATCAACCCAGATGATCCGTTTGGAAGAGATGATATAATGGTTGAGAGTGATGTTATAAATTTAGAAAACAATAGACCTGTAAAAATTTTATTAAGATCAGTAGACGTACTTCATAATTGGTATGTTCCACAATTTAGAGCAAAAATGGATGCAGTTCCTGGAACGGTTACTTTCTATTGGTTTGAACCTAACAAAGTAGGTGAATACGAAGTGTTATGTGCCGAGTACTGTGGTGTTGGACACTACGCAATGAGAGGTGGTGTTGAGGTCCAAGATAAAGCTGACTATGAAGTTTGGTTAAGCGAGCAGGAAACTTTTGAGCAATTATCTGCTAGATATGAAAAATTAAACGTAGATGGGAACAAATTGGCCAAAAAATAACAATTTATTAATTTAAAAAAAAATATATATAGAGGATAAAAATATGTCAGACGAATACGATAACAACAAATCATATCAAGCTCAGTCATCAGAAGTAATGGATGGTTCAACTGGTTCTGTTAATCCAGATATAGATTATGTGAGACCAGCAGAAGTTGGTGAGCAAGATTTATATCATGGACATAGTTTTATCGAAAAATGGGTTTTTTGCCAAGACGCAAAAG
>CACGVB010000042.1 GCA_902576395.1 uncultured Pelagibacteraceae bacterium | reverse complement strand
GGGGCAGCAGACATATAGCTTGAAATAGCCAAAAAACTTGAAGCCATGTACGGTCCATTTGGTAAAACTATCGCTGCTCTATCTTTGTTTGATAATCCATTTCCAGCCAGTTGTTTAGAAATTTTATTGATAAATAATTTTAAATCTTTGTAACTTAGTTTTGAACTGATTTCAGAGGTTAGAGCAATATTTTCGTCATCCACATTTTCAAAAATGTTTCTAACAATTCTTTTTGACATTATTTAGTACCCTTTTGCGTAACCGTCTTTTCTAGGATCAGATCCTCCTAAAAGGTCCCCTTCTGATCGATTTATTTTAATAGCTTGACCTCCACCATGAGTACCATCAATATACTCAACATTATGACCGATTTCTTTCAATTCATTAAAAATTTGATTATCGACTAATTTTTCAAGCTTATAAATATTGTTAAAATGAAAAGCTCTTGGAAAACTTAAAGCCTCTTGAGGACCCATACCGTAATCAATCATATTATTTAAAACATGCACCTGTCCTACTGGTTGATATTGTCCTCCCATAACTCCATAACTCAAAGTGGTGTTGTTATCTTTGTCAATGACCATACCTGGAATAATAGTGTGTAATGGTCTTTTTAAGCCCTCAATACAGTTTGGATGTTCATGCTCTACTCTGAAATTTGTACCCCTGTTATGTAAAAGTATTCCACTTTTATTTGTAGTGATACCTGATCCAAATACGTAACAAACTGAATTAATGATGGACACACTATTTAAGTCTTTATCTACAACTGTTAGATATATAGTTTCTGGGTGAGCTGGAATATTTAAGTCACCAACATCACTGCATGAATTGAGCTTAATTTTATTAAAAATATCCTCAATATTTTTATCACTTAAAATTTCATCTAAATCAAAATTTACAAAATTTGGATCGCCTAAGCTTGTTTCTTTAACTTTATAAGCTTGTTTTGTAACTTCGGCTTCAAGATGAAATCTTTCTGTACTATTGAATTTATAGTTATGAATATTTAGTTTTTCTAACAATTTCATCATAATCAAAACAGTTACGCCAGGTCCATTTGGAGGACATTGATGAATAAAATCACCCTTATAACTAGATTTTATTGTTTCTGATCTTATTGTGTTCTGTTTAGAAAAATCCTCAAAAGTATGAACACCCCCTAATTCATTTAAACTTTCAATTATATCTTTTGCAGTTTCGCCCTCATAAAATTCTTTACTTCCTTTTTTACTAATTGCCTCTAATGTTTTTCCTAATGGAATATTTTCATTAATTCATTTTCTTGATAAGTACGACCTTCTTTCAAAAAAATTTTTTTAGAATTTTCATTTCCATTAATTTTATTTAAGCTATTATGCCAAGCATTTGACACTACTTTAGAAATCTTGTGACCGTTTTTTGCAATCTCAATTGCACCTGTAAATAATTGTTCAAAATCTAATTTTCCAAATTCTTTATGAATAGTTTCCCAAGCATGAACTGCACCAGGAATCGTTACTGAATGAGGACTTGTTAATCCAATTTTATCTATATTTTTTTCCTTGAAGAAATCATAACTTAATTTCTCTGGTGCTAACCCAGATCCATTAAAAGATACTGCATCCTTATTATTCATTTTGACAATTGCAAAACAGTCTCCACCAATACTTGTTGCATTAGGCTCAACTACAGATAAAACAATTGAAGCTGCTATAGAAGCATCTACTGCATTTCCACCCATTTTTAGTATTTTTAAGGCCTCTTCGGTCGCTAATGGATGAGAAGTTGCAGCCATAACATTTGATGAACGTGCATCTTTATCTTTTGTTGATTGATTATTCATAGTACAGATTAAATCTCAAAAATTTATAAATGATTACTAAAGTAAATAAAAGCATTATCATATTCTGTATTTTTGCCTTTGGTTTTTTATTATCAAATCTTGTTAGATCTATTACTGCAACATTAACGCCGGTCCTGACATATGAATTCGATTTAACTGCAGGGAATTTAGGACTGTTAGCAGGAGGCTATTTTATTGGCTTTTCAATTATGCAAGTCCCAATAGGACTACTACTTGATAAATTCGGACCAAAAAAGGTTGTGGGGTATTTTTTGATAATTGCATTGGTAGGAACCATATCATTTGCATTAGCAAAAAGTTTTTCTGGGTTGCTTATTTCAAGAATATTTATTGGGATCGGAGTGAGTGCTTGTATGATGGGACCTCTAACAGGATACAGAGTTTGGTTTGCTGAAAAATATCAACAGCGCGCTAATTCATGGATGTTAATGGTAGCAAATATAGGTTTTGTATCATCTACTTTACCTGTACAGATTTTATTACCATACATAGGATGGAGATGGATTTTCATTTTAATAGCTATACTTATTTTAATAAGTATTATTTTAATTTTCTTATTCACTCCTAATTGGGAACAGAAAGAAAACTTCACTGTTGATGAAGAAAAAAAAGGTTTAGCACAAATTTGGAAGAATAAGTTTTTTATCAGTATGGTACCATTAGCATTTATTAATTATGGTGGTGTACAGGCAATCCAAACGCTTTGGGCCGGTCCTTGGATGCTAAATATTACAGGGTATTCCCCATTTCAAAGTGCTACAGGCTTGTTTTGGATCAATGTAACTATGTTAGCATCATACTTTTTATGGGGATATATTCTCCCCAAAATCTCTGATTATGGAATAAGTAGTGTTAAACTTATTAAATTTGGACTCCCAATAAGTTACTTTGTTTTTTTTCTAATAATCTTTTTTGGTCCTAAAGCTGGAGCTTTTTTATTTGCAATATACATTATGACTTCAATTGTAATTTCTCTAACTCAACCAGCAATAGCTTTAAACTTTTCACAAA
>CACGVB010000041.1 GCA_902576395.1 uncultured Pelagibacteraceae bacterium | reverse complement strand
AAACTTAGAAGAGGAAAGAGACCTGTTAATAAAAAATATTAAAGAAACAAAATCAAAAGTTAATGAAGAAAGATCAATTAAGAGATTAAAATTAATAGAATCATTTATTGAAACTGGAAATAAACCTGAATGGATGATCTTGACAACAGTACCTGTTATACCACCTGAATTAAGACCTCTAGTACCATTAGATGGAGGTAGATTTGCTACTTCAGATTTAAATGATTTGTATAGAAGAGTTATAAATAGAAATAATAGATTAAAAAGACTTATAGATTTAAAGGCACCAGACATTATTGTTAGAAATGAAAAGAGAATGTTACAAGAATCTGTAGATGCCTTATTTGATAATGGAAGAAGAGGAAGGGTAATTACAGGAACAGGTAAAAGACCACTTAAGTCATTAGCCGAAATGTTAAAAGGTAAACAAGGAAGATTTAGACAAAATTTATTAGGAAAAAGAGTAGATTATTCAGGAAGATCTGTAATTGTTGTTGGTCCAGACCTTAAATTACATGAGTGTGGACTGCCAAAAAAAATGGCTTTAGAGTTATTCAAACCATTTTTATACGCTAGATTAAATAAATTAGGTTTAGCATCAACAATAAAACAAGCAAAGAAATTAGTAGAAAAGGAAAGAAATGAAGTATGGGATGCTTTAGAGCTTATTGTTAGAGAACATCCGGTTATTTTAAATAGAGCACCAACACTACACAGATTAGGTGTTCAAGCTTTTGAACCAAAGCTTATTGAAGGTAATGCAATAGAACTTCATCCATTAACTTGTGCTGCTTTTAATGCTGATTTTGATGGTGACCAGATGGCTGTGCACGTACCATTAAGTTTAGAAGCGCAACTAGAGGCAAGAGTATTGATGATGTCTACAAATAATATTTTAAGCCCGTCTAATGGAAAACCTATAATCGTACCTAGTCAAGATATGATTTTAGGAATTTATTATTTATCACAACCACCGGTGCAAACAGAGAGTGTTGATGGATATTTTGTGAATACTTCTGAGATAGAACATGCATTAGAAACAGGACAAATTAAAGTACATTCAAGAATAGTTTCTAGATTTGAAACTGTAGATGAAAAAGGAAAAACTAAGTTTGAAAAACATATAAGTACAGCAGGAAGATTTTTACTATCAAATATAATTCCTAAAAATGTAAATAATAAATTTTCTTTGATTGATAGATTATTACCAAAAAAAATTGTTTCTGAAGTAATTGATCATGTTTTTAGATTTTCAGGTCAAAAAAGTACTGTAATATTTTGTGACAAATTAAAAGATATTGGATTTAAACATGCTTTTAAAGCTGGCATATCATTTGGAAAAGATGATCTTTTAATACCAGATAATAAAGAACAATTAATTGATGAAACTAAAAAACTTATTGCTGACTATGAAGGACAATATGCAGAAGGACTTATAACTAGAGGTGAAAAGTATAACAAAGTTATTGATGCCTGGTCTAAATGTACAGATAGAGTTGCATCAGAAATGATGAAAAGAATTTCTGCTACAGAAGTCACAGATGATGGATTAAAAATTAATTCAGTATTTATGATGGCAGATAGTGGTGCTAGAGGATCAGCGGCACAAATGAAACAATTAGCAGGAATGAGAGGTTTAATAGCCAAACCATCAGGAGAAATTATTGAAACTCCAATCACATCCAATTTTAAAGAAGGTCTTACAGCTTTAGAATATTTTAATTCAACTCATGGAGCAAGGAAGGGTTTAGCAGATACTGCACTTAAAACAGCTAGCTCAGGATATTTGACCAGAAGATTATGTGATGTTGCCCAGGATTTAACAATTACTAAACCTAAATGTGATATGAAGTGTGGTTCAATAAAACTTACAGAGGTTTTAGAGGGTGGTAATATAATGGTAAGTCTATCTGAAAGAGCATTAGGAAGAGTCGCTGCAAAAGAAATAAAAAACCCATTAACAGGCGATGTTTTAATAAAAAAAGATGAAATGATTGATGAAGCTGGATGTGAGAAAATTGATGCAGCTGGAGTTAAAAGTATAAACGTATATTCAGTAATGACATGTGGCGCAAAAGAAGGCGTGTGTGCAACTTCATATGGAAGAGATTTATCTAGAGGAAAAATGGTACATGTAGGAGAAGCTATTGGAATGATATCTGCACAATCAATTGGAGAACCAGGAACCCAATTAACAATGAGGACTTTTCACGTTGGCGGTACAGCATCAGTAAAACAAGAGTCTCAAATTGTGTCTAATTCCGAGGGAACTCTTAAGATTGTTAACACTAACTTAATTAAAGATTCTAAAAATAATCAAATTGTAATGGGTAGAAATACTGAGATATCAATAGAGGATGATAATGGACTTCAAGTTGCTTCATACAAAGTTCCTTATGGATCAAGACTATTTTTTGAGAATGAACAAAAAGTGAAAAAAGGTGCAAAAATTTGTGAATGGGATCCTTACACAACACCTGTCATTGCAGAAAAAGATGGTATAGCAAACTATGTTGATTTAATTGACGGTGTCTCAATTGCAGAAACTGTAGATGATGCAACAGGTATATCTACAAAAGCTGTAGTTGATTGGAAAACACAATCTAAAAATACTGACTTAAAACCGAGAATTACTTTGAGAGATGCAAAAGGTAATATAATTAAAAAAGCAGATGATAATGAGGCTAGATACTATCTAGTACCAGACTCAATTTTATCAGTTAAAGATGGCGCTAAAATTTCTGCTGGTGATGTAATTGCTAGATTACCTAAAGAAACAACTAAAACTAAAGATATAACTGGAGGATTACCAAGAGTTGCAGAACTATTGAAGCAAGAAAGGCTAAAGACAGTGCAATTATTGCTGAAAATGATGGAAGTGTTATTTTTGGTAAAGAAGTAAGAGGCAAACAAAGAGTAACAATAGAAGCGGAAAATGGAGATACATCAAGTTACTTAATTCCAAAGGGCAAGCATATTAACTTTAACCAAGGTGAAAAAATAAAAAAAGGTGAATACTTATTAGATGG
>CACGVB010000040.1 GCA_902576395.1 uncultured Pelagibacteraceae bacterium | reverse complement strand
ATTTATAAATAGAGAAGAAATTAAATCAGATAGACCTGAATTAGGCACTGCCAGAATAGTAATTTCAGGTGGTAGGGGCTTACAAAGTGGAGAAAATTTCAAACTAATAACTGATGTAGCGGACAAATTAAATGCTGCAATAGGAGCATCAAGAGCTGCGGTCGATGCTGGATATATTACAAACGAACATCAAGTGGGACAAACAGGAAAAGTTGTTGTTCCTGATCTATATATAGCAGTTGGAATTTCTGGAGCCATTCAACATTTAGCAGGAATGAAAGAAAGTAAAGTTATAGTTGCTATAAATAAAGATGGTGAAGCACCTATTTTTAGTGTCGCAGATTACGGTTTGGAAGCTGATTTATTCGAAGCACTTCCTCAATTCCTAGAGGAACTGAACAAATTAAACACTATACAAAAATAACAAATACTGTAAGAAATTAGTATGTCCAGAGAAGTGATGGAATACGATGTAGTAATCGTAGGTGGCGGGCCATCGGGACTTTCAACTGCAATAAAATTAAAGCAGTTAAACCCAGATATTAATGTCTGCCTTTTAGAAAAAGCATCTGAAATAGGTGCACATATTTTATCCGGGAACGTGTTTGAAACACGAGCCTTAGACGAACTATTGCCAAATTGGAAAGATCTTAACCCACCAATAAAAACAAAAGTTAATAAAGAAAAATTTCTATTTCTAGGTAAGACAAAAAAAATTAGTTGGCCAACTTGGTTATTACCTAAAGTACAACAAAATCACAATAATTATATTATTAGTCTTGCTAATTTATGTAGATGGTTAGCAGAGCAAGCTGAAAGTCTTGGAATTGAAATATTCCCAGGTTTTCCGGCAAGTGAAGTTTTATATAATGAAGATGGTTCTGTTAAGGGTGTAGCAACTCAAGATATGGGTTTAGATAAAGAAGGAAATAAAAAAGATGGTTATGAACCAGGAATGGAACTTCATGCAAAAGTTACAGTTTTTGCAGAAGGGTGTAGAGGACATTTAGGAAAAGAATTAATCAAAAAATTTGATTTAGATAAAGGAAAAGATCCACAACAGTATGGAATAGGATTTAAAGAAATTTGGGAATTAAAAGAAGAAAATCACGACGAAGGTCTAGTGATGCATACAGCAGGCTGGCCACTAGATAATAGTACCTATGGGGGAAGCTTTGTTTATCATGCTGAAAATAAACAAATATTTTTAGGATACGTCATTGGTCTTGATTATAAAAATCCTCATCTTTCGCCGTTTGATGAATTTCAAAAATTTAAAACTCATCCTGCAATTAAATCAATATTAGAAGGTGGTAAAAGAATATCATACGGAGCAAGAGCACTTATAGAGGGAGGTTTTCAAAGTCTACCTAAGATGTTTATGCCAGGTGCATTATTAGTTGGTTGTGATGCAGGTACATTAAATATGCCAAAAATTAAAGGATCACATACAGCAATGAAAAGTGGAATGATTGCAGCGGAAACTATTATTGATCACATAAAATCAAGCAAAGAATTATCTATTTATGAGGAAAAATTTAAAAAAAGTTGGGTTTATAAAGAGTTATATGAGGCTAGAAATGTTAAACCTAGCTTTAGCTGGGGTTTAATTCTTGGAATAATATTTACAGGTATTGATCAAATTTTATTTAAAGGAAGATTACCATTTACACTTAAACATAAACATGCTGATCACGAAACTTTAAAACCAGCAATTGAAATGCCAAAAATAGATTATCCAAAACCAGATAATGTCATTACATTTGATAAAACAAGTTCAGTTTATCTAACAGGAACTAATCATGCTGAAAATCAACCAGTACATCTTCAACTTAAAGATAAAGATTTACCAATAAAATACACTTTAGGTAAATATGATGAGCCTGCGCAAAGATACTGTCCAGTTGGAGTTTATGAAATTCAAAAAGAAAATGATGTTGAGAAATTTGTAATTAATTCTCAAAATTGCATTCATTGTAAAACTTGTGATATCAAAGAGCCATCACAAAATATTACATGGGTCACGCCAGAAGGTGGGGGTGGACCTAAGTACGGAAATATGTAATTAAGATAGATCTATTGCAAATTTTTTTAAAGTTTCAATTGGTACCAACTTTAATGTGTTAACATGAGTTTTTTTTAAATATATAGAACATCCAATTCCCGCCTCTAAAGCTCTTGCAACCCAACTGGCACATACACACCAGTTATCTCCATCTACCAATCCAGGAAAACCAAATTCAGGGTGAGGTGTTATTAAATCGTTACCTGCCTCTTTGCACCATTCTAAAAATTCATCGTTAACTTTTACACAAACTGTATGTAAACCTCGATCGTTTTCATCTGTGTTACAACAACCGTCTCTGAACCAACCAGTTAATGGATTTTTAGAACATTCTTCAAGATCCTCACCAAGAACGTTTTTTTGAGCCTCACTCATTAAATTTTAGTGGGATTAGGTTGTCCTTTATAAACAACTTCTGGATCAAATTTTTTCTTTTCTTCTTCAAATTTCATTTCTACTTTACGTCCATTTTCAATTTTTCCTGTAGGTACTGATCTATAAAAACATGATCTGTAACCAACATGACAACTTGCACCATCACCAATATCTACAGTTATCCAAACTGCATCTTGATCATCGTCAATTCTTATTTCTTTTACTTTTTGAGTAAAGCCACTAGTTTTTCCTTTATGCCAAATTTCTTTTCTAGACCTGCTCCAGTAGTGAGCTTCTTTTGTTTCTATTGTTAATTTTAAAGCTTCAACATTCATATAACCGTGCATTAGAATCTCTTTGGTTTTTGCACATGTTGTAATTACAGGGATTAAACCATCATTATCAAATTTTGGGGATAATAGGTTACCTTCCTCTATATCAGCGACATTTTCTCTTTTTTTAAACATATATAAGTCGCAATATCTAACATATTACTGAATATATTAAATATTTTAAATTTAAGGATTTATATATATAAAAACCCATCATGAAATTAGTAAAAAACGAAAATAACAAAAATACTGAGATTGTAACAGACGAAGAAGCACGTGAAGCGTTTGTTAAAATCTTAAAATGGCTAGGTGAAGATCCATCTAGAGAAGGTTTATTGGAAACTCCAAAAAGAGTTACGAAAGCATTCAAAGAGTACTTTAAAGGTTACAAAGAGGATCCTAAAGAAATTTTAAGTAAAACTTTTGG
>CACGVB010000039.1 GCA_902576395.1 uncultured Pelagibacteraceae bacterium | reverse complement strand
CTTCATGATGGACAATAAGAATAAAATCGTAAACCTAAACCTACATAATCAAACTGACAGAGTTTTAGATTTTAGTGATTTTCAAAAACAGACTATACAATTTGATATTGATAAGCTTCAAGATGCTTATAACCAAATAATCAAAATTAAAAAATTTGATGATGGTGGTGGCGTAACTAACTTTGGTGCAATTTCTTTAACACAAATACCAGGAGACCCAGACTCAATAAAAGGTAGTAAAGCTAGAGGTGTTTATTGGACTAAACCAGATAAATCTGGGAAAGAAGTTTCAAGAGATGTGGATATAGATGAATCTAAATACAGTGAATTTATAAGAGATTATGAAAATACTTATTTTAAAGAAGTTTATTAAAAGAACCAAGATCAACATTAAGTTGGCATAGAGATCCAGAACCTAGATTGCATATACCAATTATAACAAATCCTGGATGCTTGATGGTTATCGATAATGTCGCCAAACATATGCCTGCTGATGGATCTGTCTGGGTTACTAACAACACAAAATATCATAATGCGTTTAATGGTGGTGAAGAAAATAGAATACACCTAGTTGCGTGTGTTTTAGATTATAAATTTAATTAATTTGAAAAAAATCTATATTGCATCTGATCACGCTGGATTTAAGTTAAAAGAAAGTATAAAAAAAAAATTTTCTTCAAAATTTGAAGTTTTAGATTTAGGTCCAGAGCATTCAAAAAAATCAGTAAACTATCCAGATTATGCTCATAAATTATCAAAAAAGATGAAAAAAGGTAATATTGGCATTCTAGTATGTGGTTCGGGTATGGGTATGGCAATGACTGCTAATAAGCATAAAAATATAAGAGCGGCATTATGTTATTCGGTAAAAAATGCTAAATTATCTAGATTGCATAATGATGCAAATGTTATTACATTAGGAGAAAGGTTGATTAGTAAAAATTTAGCCTTTAAATGTATAAATGCATTCTTAAGTACTAAGTTTGAGAGTGGAAGACACTTAAAAAGAGTTAAAAAAATATAAAATTATGTCAAGTGAAACAAAATATTTAAATAGTGAGTACAAAGACTTTTTTGAAAAAAGTTTATTAGATAGTGATCCAGAAATTTACAAAGCTATAAATGATGAGTTAGTTAGGCAACAAAATCATATAGAATTAATTGCATCTGAAAATATTGTATCTCAAGCAGTTCTTGAAGCTCAAGGATCAGTATTAACAAATAAATATGCTGAAGGTTATCCTGGCAAAAGATACTATAATGGTTGCGAACATGTGGACGTTGCTGAACAATTAGCTATAGATAGACTTAAAGAATTATTTAATTGTAAATTTGCCAACGCTCAACCTCACTCAGGTGCACAGGCAAACGGTGCTGTGTTTTTAGCTTTGTTAAAACCTGGTGATACTTTTATGGGAATGAGTCTGAATTCAGGAGGACATATTACTCATGGTTTAAAAATTTCTATGTCAGGAAAATGGTTTAATGCAATTGGATATGAAGTTGATAAAGAATCTGAACTTATTGATTATGACAATGTTGAAAAACTTGCGCTTGAGCACAAACCTAAACTTATAATTGCTGGTGGTAGTGCTTATTCAAGAGTAATTGATTTTAAAAGATTTAGAGAAATAGCTGATAAGGTTGGAGCATACTTAATGGTTGATATGGCTCATTTTTCTGGTTTAGTTGCTGGTAAAGGATACCCAAATCCATGTGACTATGCACATGTAGTTACTTCAACTACTCACAAAGTATTTAGAAGTGCAAGAGGTGGAATTATATTAACCAATCATGAAGATCTATCTAAAAAATTTAATACTGCAGTTTTCCCTGGATACCAAGGAGGACCATTAATGCACATCATAGCTGCCAAAGCAGTTGGATTCAAAGAAGCATTAAAACCAGAATTTAAAGATTATATAAAAACAGTTTTAGCAAATGCAAAAATTTTAGCAGAAACTTTAAAAAATAATGGTTTTAAAATTTATTCAGGTGGAACTGATACACATCTGATGTTAGTTGACTTAAGACCTTTTAATGTAAAAGGCAATGTTGCTTCAGAAAGCCTTTCTAGAGCCAATATTACATGTAATAAAAATGGTATTCCATTTGATAGTGAAAGCCCAATGATAACTTCTGGAATAAGACTTGGATCGCAGGCAGCTACAACAAGAGGTTTTGGATTAAAAGAATTTCAAATAGTAGGTGATTTAATAACAAAAACTATAAAAGGGTTAGCTGAAAACCCTGAAGATAACTCTAAAACTGAAGATGAAGTAAGAAAAGAAGTTGTAAGTCTTTGTTCTAATTTCCCTATCTATAAACACTTAGGCTAAATTAATTTATGATTTGTCCATGCAGCAAAAAAGGTGACACTTCAGTTGTTGACTCAAGACCAACAGAAGATGGAACGGCAATTAGAAGAAGAAGATTATGTAGCTGTGGTGAGAGGTTCACAACATTTGAAAGAGTTCAATTTAGAGAACTTACTGTAATTAAAAAAAATGGAAGAAAATCATCTTTTGATAGGGAAAAACTTTCAAATTCAATTTATGTCGCTTTAAAGAAAAGACCTATCGATACTGAGACAGCAGAAAAATTCATCTCAAAAATTAGTAGATCTTTAGAAGAATTGGGTCAGAGTGAAATTTCATCTAATACTATTGGAACGATGGTTATGGAGGGTTTAAAAGAGCTTGATCCTGTAGCTTATGTTCGATTTGCATCAGTCTATAGAAACTTCAGAGAAGAAAAAGACTTTGTTCAATTTGTGGATAGAATTGATGTCTTTAAAAAAAGATAATTATAAATCATTAGATAAAAAAATAATGAACTTTGCTATAAATTTAGCAGAGAATAAGAAGTATTTAACTGGTACAAATCCATCAGTTGGATGTGTAATTGTAAAAAATAATAAAATCTTATCTTTTGCAACGACTAATAATGGTGGAAGACCACACGCAGAAAGTATTGCTTTAAATAAAAATAAATATAATAAAGGGACATCACTTTACTCGACACTTGAACCTTGTTCTCATTATGGAATAACACCTCCATGTACAAATGCAATAATAAAAAATAAAGTAAAGAGAGTTTATTACTCAATTGAGGATAATGATTTAAGAACTTTTAATAAAACTAAAAAAATTTTAAAGTCTAAAAAAATAGTTGTAATATCGGGAATTCAAAAACGAAAAGTTAAGAATCTTTATAATGAATATAATTATATAAGAACTAACAAAGCTCCTTATATAATAGGCAAAATTGCAAGTTCATCAAATTTAAATATATTAAGAAATAATTCACCAATTACAAATGAACATTCAAGAAATGTTTCACATATTTTAAGATTCCAAAATGATGCAATATTAACTTCATACAAAACAATTAATACAGACAACCCTAAACTTAATTGCAGATTAAATGGATTAGAGAAATTTTCACCTACTGTAGTTGTAATCGATAAGAATTTAAAAATAAAAATTAATTCTTATGTAATTAAA
>CACGVB010000038.1 GCA_902576395.1 uncultured Pelagibacteraceae bacterium | reverse complement strand
CTTTTTAAAGATGCCAAACTTCTAGATTTTATTTCAGCATGATCATCACTTAGAGCTCTTGAGATTGTCAATTTTAATTCTCTTCTTTTACTACCAATTTTGTTAGATTTATTATCTTTTTGTGTAGCCTCACCTTTTAGTCTTCTTGTGGCTCTTTGTTCAGCTAATTTCCTTTTTTCAAAATCTGATGAGGGTTTAGGAGTTGATCTAGTAAAACTATCTGATTTTGAGGATACATTATTATTTGATCTAAAATTGTTGTTGGTTTGTCTTAGAAATTGAGACTTTCCTGCAAACTTCGAACTTTTTTTTTCAATAACAACAGTGTTTTTTGATTTTGATTTTGCTTGCTCAATATTACTTAGTGTTTTCTTTGAACTTCCGGATACTGATAACTTTAATTTTTTTTTTTCCATTTTTCATCTCTCAATCTTTATAAACTTTATCTCTTGCTGACATAATTAAATTATCAGCTTCTTGTTTTGTAAGTGCAAAATCCTCCAAAAATCCTTTGATTTGAACCCTTTCACCTTTAATTACGTCATACGTACCAGTCAGCTCATCTGAAGCTAAATCTGCTAAATCAGTTAAAGTTAAAATTTTCTGTTCACCTAAAGTAACCAACATACCTGGAGTGAGTCCCTCATGATCTATTAGATCATTTTCTAAACCTAAATCTTTTATCCTTTTTGAGATTTCTTCTTGATCTTTTTCGTAAAATTCTTTTGCTCTTTCAATTAATTCTTTTGCAGTATCTTCTTCGATACCTTCAATTTTAACAAGAGCGTCAGATGAGCTATCTTTTATATCATCTATTGAAGAAAATCCCTCTGCTACTAGAAGCTGACCCAATGTCTCGTCCAGTTCAAGATTTTTAACAATGTTATCTGTTTTCTCTTTGAATTCTAATTGTCTTTTTTCAGAGTCCTCCTGCTCTGTCATTATATTAATTTCATAGTTTAATAATTTTGTAGCTAGTCTAACATTTTGACCGCGTCTTCCAATCGCTTTACTTAGGTTTTCTTCCGTTAATATCACATCAAGTTTTTTTGAATCATTATCTACATTAACTCTTTGAACTTCAGCTGGGGATAATGCATTAGCCACTACAATGGCTGGATCTTCTGACCAATTAACAATATCTATTTTTTCACCTTGTAATTCATTTACTACTGCTTGAACTCTACTTCCTCTCATCCCAACACAAGCACCAACTGGGTCTAATGATGTATCAATCGCTTTAACACTAATTTTTGCTCTACTTCCAGGATCTCTCGATGAGGATTTTATTTCAATCAAACCATCATAAATTTCTGGAACTTCTTGAACAAATAACTTTTCCATAAATTTTGGATGTGCTCTAGACAAAAATATTTGTTGCCCTCTTGGTTCCCTTCTGACGTCTAAACAGTACGCTTTAACCCTGTCTCCAGCTTTTATATTCTCTCTTGGTATCATCTCATTTTTTTGAATTATTGCCTCTGTTCTCCCTAAATCAACAATAACATTTCCATATTCTAATCTTTTAACAATTCCACTTAAAATTGTATCCTTTTTATCAATAAAATCATTGTATTGTCTTTCTCTTTCAGCTTCTCTAACGTTAAAACTTATAACTTGCTTAGCTGTTTGTGCAGCAATTCTACCAAAGTCAAAAGATGGTAGGGGTTGCAAAATTTCATCTCCAACCTGTTTATTTTTATTAATTTCACTTAACTTTATCGCATCAGATAAAGTAATCTCTATGTTTGAATTTTCTGGTTTCTCAACAATTAATAATTTTCTAAATATACCTATATCTCCATTGTCTCTATTAATTTCTACCTTTATTTCATTATCAGATCCAAATTTTGATTTTGCCGCTTTGGCAATTCCAGTCTCCATAGAATTAATGATAAGTTCTTTATCGATAGATTTTTCTAAAGCTACTGCTTCTGCAATTCTTAAAAGTTCAAGTTTATCTGCTCTTCTATTTAACATAATTTTTTTAGCCAAAAAAAAATGGGCTTACGCCCATTTTGAAATTTCAACAATATGAGAGAAATATAGTTATTTTTTGTTAGTTTTCAACAATATTTACTTACTAAAAACATCTGATTTATCTGTTTTTTCCCAAGAAAATGAACCATCATCTTCGGGAGTTCTTCCAAAATGTCCATAGGCAGAGGTTTTCTCATATATTGGTTTATTTAAACCAAGCATTTCTCTAATTCCTCTAGGACTTAAGTCAAAATTTTCATGAATCAATTTTTCTACATGCATATTTTTCTCTTCATCATTATCAAATAAATCGACATAAATTGACAAAGGTTTAGATACGCCAATTGCGTATGCTAATTGTATCAAACATTTATCTGCAATTTTAGATTCAACTACATTTTTTGCTAAATATCTAGACGCATAAGCTGCAGATCTATCTACTTTTGTTGGGTCTTTTCCAGAAAATGCTCCTCCTCCATGAGGTGCAGCTCCACCATAAGTGTCAACGATAATTTTTCTGCCTGTTAAACCACTGTCTCCATCAGGGCCCCCGATTACAAAATTCCCAGTTGGATTTATATAGATTTCTTTTTCATCTAGATTGCCTAATAAATTTTTTGGAATGGATCTCTCAATATATGGCATACAGAGTTCTTTTACTTTTGCGAGATTAATATCTTTGGAATGTTGTGTTGATATGACCACTGATTTAACAGAAGCAGGAATTCCATCTTTATATTCGATAGTAATTTGACTTTTTGAATCTGGCTCAATTCCATTTAATTTTCCTGATTTCCTGTCTTCAGCCATTAATCTTAAAATTTTATGCGAATAATGAATTGGAGCAGGCATTAACACATCTGTTTCATTACATGCATAACCAAACATTATTCCCTGATCCCCAGCACCTTCATCTTTATTTCCAGCAGAGTCTACTCCCATCGCAATATCAGCTGATTGTGAGTGTAAATGAGTTTCTATTTTAGTTTGTTCTCTCCATGAAAAACCATCTTGGTCATAACCAATATCTTTAATACAGTCTCTTACTTTTGAGATTAATTGATCTTCCTTAAGTTCTGGTCCTCTTACTTCTCCTGCTAATACGACTTTATTTGTTGTTGTTAAAGTCTCACAAGCAACTCTTGCTTGTGGTTCTGAAGCTAAAAAACTATCAACAACCATATCTGAAATTCTGTCACAAACTTTATCTGGATGTCCCTCTGACACTGATTCACTAGTAAATAAAAAATTTTTTTTCATGAGTTCTCCCGTATTTTAAAAAAAAAAATTAAACTAATATAAATAGATAGAAAATAAAAGAAGATCTTATTACCATAAGAACTAAATATTGTTTTATTGGACTTTTTAAAAGAGTTAATCTCTATAAATCCCTTCTCAGTTGATAAAATATTATCGACTACCTGCCCTTTTGCATTTATAAAGGCAGAAATACCATTGTTTGATGACCGAATAACTGGTTTACCTTCCTCGATTGATCTAAATATTGAGTGAGAGTAGTGTTGATAGGGACCAAT
>CACGVB010000037.1 GCA_902576395.1 uncultured Pelagibacteraceae bacterium | reverse complement strand
ACGCTATTAACGGGTTGCATGAAAGTGATTTTGTACTCGCTGCGAAAATTGATAAAATTAACTGAATTTTAATGTTTAAAATGCCTGGTTTTTGAAAATACTAATATAACTCCTAATTTATCTGCAAATTTAACTATCTCTTTATCACGAATAGACCCCGAAGGTTGGATAATTGCACTAACCCCATTTTGAACTAAAGTTTCAATTCCATCTACAAAAGGAAAAAATGCATCTGAAGCTCCAATAATTATATCTTTTTTATTTATTTTTTGAAATTTTTTCATTTTATCTATAGCTATTTTGCAACTATCTAATCTACTTGGTTGACCTGATCCAATTCCAATAGTTGAGGAATTTCTAGTTAAAACAATTGCATTTGACTTTACATTTCTACAGACATTAAAAGCAAATAACAGTTCGTCAAAAATTTTTGTAGAAGGCTTTATTTTAGATACAACTTTAAAATTATTTTTTTTAAAAGTTTTATTATCGGTACTTTGTACTAAAAAAGAATTAAAATTACTGTTTATATTATTATAGTTTTGTTGTCTAAGTTTAGACGCATCAATTAATCTTAAATTTTTTTTTTTGTTTAAAATTTTTAGAGATTCCTTATCAAAACCAAGTCCAATAATTACTTCTAAAAATATTTTACTTAATTCAACAGCTATATTTTTATTTACTTTAAAATTGCACGAAACAATTCCCCCAAAGGCACTAATCGGATCACAAGCTAGAGCCTCTTTATAACTCTCAATTTTGCTATTATTTACCGAAACCCCACAAGGGTTTGCATGTTTTACAATTACAGTTCCAATATTTTTTGGAAGAGATTGTGAAATATTTAATGCGGCATAAATGTCATTATAATTATTATAACTTAATTTTTTTCCACCCAATTGTGATATATCTAAATTATTGTATTTACTATAAATTGCTGATTGTTGATGGGGGTTTTCACCATATCGTAACACTTCTATCAAATTTCCGTGAATAGTCTTCTTTTGAGGAAAATGAATATTATTTTTTTTATTCAAATATTCTGAAATTACAGAATCATAGTATGCTGTTAAATTAAATGCTTCTTGAGATAGTTTTCTTCTAAACTCTAAACTTGTAGCACCGTTATTTTTTTCTAAATCCAAAATAAATTCTTTGTATTGAAGTGGAGAGGTTAGGACAGTTGTATATTTATAATTTTTTGCTGCCGCTCTTACAAGAGTTGGACCTCCAATATCAATATTTTCAATAAGCTTATCTTGGTCATTTGTAATTTTTAATGTTTCTTCAAATGGATAAAAATTAACTATAACTAAATCTATTTCGTTATAATTATTTTTTTTTAGTTCATTTTTATGATTTATATTTTTTCTCTTGCTTAAAATGCCAGCATATAATTTTGGATGAAGTGTTTTAACCCTCCCATCTAAAATCTCGTTGGTATTTGTATATTCTGATACTTCGGTACATTTGTAGCCTAATTTCTTAATTTCTTTTGATGTACCTCCTGAGCTTATGAGATCAACTCTATATTTTTTAAGTGTATTTAAAATTAATCTAATTTCTGATTTATCCGAGAGAGATATAATTGCTTTTTCAATTTTTTTACTCATATCTTACTAATTTGCCATTCAATTAATTGTTCATTATTTTGAGTAACACCAGAGATAAAAATATTCTGGTTCTCAATATAATTATTTTTATTACCGAAATATAGCCCAGTTTCAACACCTATCAATCCATCATTTGAAAAGAACCTCCAACCAGAATTTTCTAATTCGATTAATATAGATTTATTGTCTTGAAGCTTTGTTACTTTAATGTTTGGTAATAGGTGAAACCTTACTTCAAAATTTGTAACTTTAAAGTTCTTTTTTTTAATAAGTTTTTCTTTTCCATAAAGAATATTCTTATTTACATCAAATTCTATAATACGTTGATGAACTACTCCATATCTTGATAAATATCCATCATGTGAACACTTAATAACCCAATAATTTTTTTCATATGTTAATACATTATCAAACGTTTTAAATCCTTTGCTTACTATACTAGGACCTTTACTATTTTTTTTAAAATTACAAGTTGAAGAGTTATCTAAAATTAATGTTGAATGAGTTGCAGTTGACTTTGAAATTGAATTCAGTTGATGGTTATGATCTTGAAAATAACCAGAGTTAGTAATTAATTTTTTACCTTTAAAAAAAAATTCAAATGATAATGGTCCACTTTGATAATTTTCGGAGTAGTTTCGAACTGGATTACTTCCTGTATCCATAGCAAGGACTACGTTTTTATTTTTTAATATTGTATAGCCTGATACATCAAATCTATCACTTTTAAACTTGTATCGAAAAAGAGATAAATATTTATCAAAGTCCTTGTTATTTGAATTATTATTTCCGTTAAATAATAAGTTCTGCCTGAACGACCCCCAAATAAAATCATAGGATTTACCGAGATAATGAATTATCTCGTTTAAGTATTCTGGAATATTATTTAAAGAATCTTTTAATAGTTCTCTTATCAAAATAAAATATTTTAAATAAAAAACCATCTGTCTTATATTTCTTGATTTTGGAAAATAGTTATTATCAAAAGAAGTATTAATAATTTTCTTAAGTAGATCTAAACCATACTCCAAAAATCTATTGTTTTTGTATGCCATACCGCTGAGAGTTATCGCTGTACACCCAATCATTTTGTCGTCTAAATTGGATGATCTGTCAATTTCATTCATCAAATGATTTACCTGCTTACTGATTATTTCGTTAAAAGTATTTTTATAGGCACTTGTAGACTCATTGTAAGTTATTTTCGAATTTGAAATCCAAGCTATTACCCTTTTAGAAAGAATATCTATTTCCCAACTTTTTGTTTCATAGTTTTGATTTTTTTTAATCCAATTTTCAATAATTGTTTGAGTTACTTCATTTGAAGATTTAAGGTCTATTGAAAACAGCCAATAGAAACTATGAAGTTTTTTAAAATCATTATATTTTAAATATTTATTTTCCCATATTGATTGAACATTAAAATCCTCGATCTTTTTTTTTTGTTTTTCGTATTTTATTAATGAACTAAGTATATTGAGGCTTGGTTGATAAACTAAAACGTTTTCGTCAACTCTTGAAATTTTTTTATTATAAATAGATGATTTTAAATAAATTTTTCGTATTTGGTTTTTAAAAATAAAATAAAATTCATTTATATAGTTAAAAGAACTTTTTAAAAACATTTTACATTGTTTTAAGTTTTTCAATATTAGCTTTAATATTTCCACCATTCTCTTTGAATACTGTGGTTCCAGATACTAAAATGTTAGCTCCAGCTTCTAAAACCATTTTTGAATTGCTAAAATTAATTCCTCCATCAACCTCAATATCAAAGTGATATTGGTTTTTGTCTTTTATTTTTTTCAATTCTTTTATTTTATCTAATACTTCAGGCATAAATTTTTGCCCTCCAAAACCAGGGTTAACACTCATAACTAAAACTAAATTAATATTTTGTATTTCATCAACTAAAGTTTTTATTTCAGTTTTTGGATTTAAAGATACACCAACTTTTTTACCAAATTTTTTTATCAAACTTATAGTTTCTTTTAAGTTTTCAGTAGCTTCAGGATGAATAGTTA
>CACGVB010000036.1 GCA_902576395.1 uncultured Pelagibacteraceae bacterium | reverse complement strand
TATTTAGAGATTTTCTTAGTTATCGAACCTCGTAATATTGAAGACCCTATAAGTCCGCAACCAATAATTAAAATTTTTTTAAACATTTTTAAAGATATTATTCAATTTATTTAGCAATAGTTTATTTTCACTACTATTTCCTATAGTAAGTCTCAAACAATTTTTAATTCCATATGAATTCATCTCTCTTAAAATTATTCCTGAAGCTTCAAGTTTTTTTTCTACAAAACTAGCTGAAAGTTTACAATTTTTAAAATCTAAAAGAAAAAAATTTGGTCCAATATCGTTTGTCTTAATATTATATGAATTCAATGTCTTTTGTATTTTTTTTGCCCAATCTAAATTGTGTTTTACAGATTTGTTTATAAACCTTTGATCTTTTAAAGATTCAATAGCGCATGACTGTGCTATCTTATTAACATTAAACGGTGGTTTAATTTTATACAGGGCGTCTACTATTTTTTTGCTTCCATATCCCCATCCAACTCTTAAGGAAGCAAGTCCATAAATTTTAGAGAAAGTTCTCAATATAAATACATTATTTTTATTTTTGAAAAGCTCTAAACCTGATTTGTAATCTTTATTTAGCATATATTCAAAATAAGCATCGTCAACAACAAGTAAAATTTTTTTATTTAAACGCTTTCTTAATTCTAATAACTGTTTTTTCGAAATATATGTGCCTGTGGGATTATTAGGGTTAGCTAAAAATACAATTTTAGTCTTGTTTGATACTTTTTTCAAAATTTCATTATTTGATACTTTAAAATTTATTTCTTTAGAAAATACAACCTTCGCCCCCACTATTTGCGCATAAATTCTGTACATTAAAAAACTAAATTCTGGCACAATCACCTGATCCCCTTTATTTAAAAATAGTTGGCATATCATTTGAATAATTTCATCGGACCCAGATCCACAAATCACTTGGTTTTGATTACAATTATATTTTTTTGAAATTATAGAAGTTAAATCTCTGAATTTCCCGTCTGGGTATTTGGAGATATTGTCATTAAATTTTTTTATTACTTTTTTAGCATCATTACTCATACCTAAGGCAGACTCATTTGCTGATAATTTAATTATTTTTTTTTTTTTACTTAAAAAAGATCTTCCTGGTTTGTAAGCTTGTAAGTTTATTTTTCTAAATATTGGGGTATTCATGATGTTAATTTTTATTAATAAATAGTCAGATAATTAGATAATACAATCAATAATTCTAAAAAAATTGACATCCAAAAAGCTATCTTATAAAACGTTTTTGCGCTGATTTAACTGAATTGCGAGCGCTATAAAAAACCTGCTAAATAAGTTTTTTTTCTCACAATTCATTCAGCAAAAATATTATGAGTAATTTTGGTAAAATGAAAAGTTTATTAATTAAAGAACCTCTTAAACTTGATTGTGGAAAAGAAATATCAAATTTTCCATTAGCTTATGAGACTTATGGAAATCTTAATGAAAAAAAAGACAATGCCATATTAATTTTTCATGCACTAACAGGAGATCAGTTTGCTTCAGACATAAACCCTGTGACAAATAAAGAAGGTTGGTGGAATTATGCAGTTGGCCCAGGTAAAGCGTTTGATACTGGAAAATTTTTTGTTATTTGTGCAAATGTCATTGGTGGTTGTATGGGATCGTACGGACCAGGAACTATTGATCCATTGACTAACAAACCTATAGCAACAAATTTTCCAGTTATTACAATAAACGATATGGTTAATGCTCAATATAAACTTTTGGATCACTTTAAAATAGAAAAATTATTTGCAGTTGCTGGTGGTTCAATGGGCGGAATGCAAGTATTACAATTTGTATCAAATTTTCCGAACAAGGCTAAGGTTGCCTTGCCAATTGCTTGTACAGCTAGTCACTCAGCACAAAATATTGCTTTCAATGAACTTGGAAGACAAGCAATTATGTCAGATATTAATTGGAAAGACGGTCTATATGACGGGAAGACATTTAATCCAGACAAAGGTTTGGCTGTAGCTAGAATGGCAGCACATATTACATATTTATCAAAAAAAGGATTACAAGAAAAATTTGGTCGAAATCTACAAGAAAGATCTGATTTAAAATTTGGTTTTGATGCTGACTTTCAAATTGAGAGTTATTTAAGATATCAAGGCTCTGTGTTTGTGGATAGATTTGATGCAAATAGTTACTTATATATTACAAGAGCAATGGACTACTTTGATTTGACTAAACAACATGGTGGGAATCTTTCTAAAGCTTTTAAAGATAGTAAGACAAAGTTTTTCATTATTTCATTTACTTCGGATTGGTTATATCCAACTTCTGAAAATAAAGACATTGTAATAGCACTAAATGCTATAGGAGCTGATGTTGGTTTTGTAGAAATTAAAACTGATAAGGGTCATGACTCTTTTTTATTAGATGTGCCAGATTTTTTAAGCACTATTAAAAACTACTTAAACACTACTTATTTAAATATAAATGAAAGAAGAATTTAAAGTTATATCAGAATTAATTGATGAAAAATCAAGAGTCCTAGACGTTGGATGTGGTGATGGAATTTTGATGGAATATTTATTAAAAAATAAAGTGGTAGATGTAAGAGGACTTGAAATTTCCAAAGAAAAAGTCAAAAAATGTTTATCAAATGGACTAGCTGTAGTTGAAGGTGATGCAGAGTATGACTTAAAACAATTTCCAGATTTATCTTTTGATTATGTGATTCTTAGTCAAACTTTACAAGCTTTCATGAGTCCAGAGAATGTAATTAAAGATTTATTAAGAATTGGTAAGAAAGTTATTGTAACCATTCCAAATTTTGGACATTGGAAAGTTAGACTAGATTTACTTTTTAAAGGAGAAATGCCAATTACTAAGAATTTGCCTTATGAATGGTATAATACTCCAAATTTACATATGTGTACAATTCAAGACTTTTATAATTTTTGTAATAATAAAAGGATCAATATTTTTAAAACAATTTCTTTAAATGGACAAAAAACTTCAAAAATTACATCTTCAAATTTGAAATTTAAAAACCTAATATCTGAGTTAGGTATTTTTTTACTAGAGAAATAATATGAAAATAGAAATAATAAAATGTTTAGAGGATAATTTTTCATATTTATTAATTGATGAAATTAATAGATCTGCTGTTGTGATAGATCCAAGCGAAGCAGAGCCTGTAATAAATAAAATTGAAAGTCTCGACTTAAAATTAAAATTTATAATGAACACTCACCATCATTATGATCATGTTGGAGGCAATAAAGAGCTTAAAAAATTATATAATGCCAAAGTTATCGGTTTTGATCAGGACAAACACAGAATACCTGAAATAGATATATTGGTAAAAAATAATGAAATTTGGAAAGCTGGTATATTTGAAGCAAAAGTTTTTCATATTCCAGGACATACTTTAGGTCATGTATGTTTTTATTTTTTCAAAGAGAATGCATTATTTTCTGGAGATACATTGTTTTCATTAGGTTGTGGAAGAGTATTTGAGGGCACTCATGAAGAAATGTTTAATTCCTTACAGTTAATAAAGAGTTTACCTTTAGATACAGAAATTTATTGTGGACATGAATATACATTAAAAAATTCGGATTTTTGTTTAAAGTATGATTCAGATAACAAGAGACTAATTTCAAAAATTGAGACAGTAAAAAATAAGTTAGCAAAAGGAATACCAACTATACCCTCTACTCTTGAAGAAGAACTACAAACCAATATTTTTTTAAGATCAAAAAACGTTAAAAACTTTTCAAAATTGAGAGATTTAAAGGATAATTTCTAACTTATTCAGCTTGACTAAAATAAGGCCCTGACTATATTGCTGATAATTAAAAATTAGGATCATTAATGTCATACGCAGTAATACAAACAGGTGGAAAGCAGTACAAAGTCTCAGCTGGTGAAATAATAAAAGTAGAAAAATTAGCTGAGTCAAATCCAGCCTCTAAAGTAGAATTTAAAGAAATTTTAGCTTATGGAGATGATAAAAGTATTGAATTAGGTACACCAACTGTGGATGGTGCTAAAGTTGAAGCTGAATTATTAAAAAATGGCAAAGAGAGAACTGTTCTTATTTTTAAAAAAAGAAGAAGAAAAAATTCAAGACGTAAAAACGGTCACAGACAACAGTATTCACTAATAAGAATTAACAAAATTTTTTCAAAAGATGGTAAAGTTTTATCAGAGGCTGAAAAGATGAAAAAAAAGGAAGTTGTAGTTAAAGAAGCTAAAGAAGAAAAAATTGAGGCTTCAAAATAAATAGGTAATTTATGGCAACAAAAAAAGCTGGTGGATCATCGAGAAACGGAAGAGATAGTGCAGGCCGTAGACTAGGTGTAAAAAAATATGGTGGGGAATTAGTAATACCTGGAAATATTATTGTAAGACAAAGAGGCACTAAAATTTTTCCTGGAGAAAATGTTGGAATGGGTAAAGACCATTCAATTTTTTCTGTTGTTAAAGGAAAAGTTGTTTTTAAAAAAAGCAAATCAGACAGAACTTACGTATCAGTAAAGCCTAATTAGTAGACAGCTAATTAATTCTGTAAAATCATGAAATTTTTAGATCAAGTTAAGATTTTTATAAAAGCTGGAGACGGTGGATCTGGTTCTCCTAGTTTTAGAAGAGAAAAATTTATAGAATTTGGAGGACCTGACGGAGGTGATGGAGGGAAAGGTGGTTCTATTATTCTTGTTTCAGAAAGAAATTTAAACACACTGATTGATTTTAGATATCAACAGCATTTTAAAGCCGAGAGAGGTAGAGA
>CACGVB010000035.1 GCA_902576395.1 uncultured Pelagibacteraceae bacterium | reverse complement strand
GACGAATTCACAGAATTTTATGGATTAGAACAGTTGAGGTTGCTTTCTTTGTAACTTTGTTTTGTTTTTTAATGGCTTATCCAATTGCACATTTATTGGCAACTCTACCCATGAAATATAGTAATTTGCTAATGATTTGTGTCTTATTGCCTTTTTGGACTTCTTTACTTGTAAGAACTGCTAGTTGGATGATTCTTTTACAACAACAAGGTATTGTTAATGACTTTTTTGTTTGGATAGGTCTCGTTGCAGACGATAACAGACCAGAAATGATGTACAATAAAACTGGTACCTATGTAGCAATGACACAAATATTATTACCATTCATGGTGTTACCTTTGTACAGTGTTATGAAAACAATATCACCTAGTCTGATGAGAGCTGGCAAATCTTTAGGAGCAACACCAGCTACTGCTTTTTTTAAAGTTTATTTTCCACTTACAATTCCAGGTATTGGGGCAGGTTGCTTATTAGTATTTATCCTTGCAATTGGGTATTACATAACCCCAGCCTTAGTAGGTGGAGCTTCTGGAACACTTATTAGTAACCAAATAGCATATCACATGAAGAGTACTTTAGATTGGAGTTTTGCATCTGCGATGGGTTTAATGCTTTTGACAGGAGTACTTGTAATCTATTGGATTTATAACAAACTTGTAGGAGTTGATAATATTAAACTAGGATAATTATGGCTTTACCGAAATATACAGAACCACATTATAGAATTTGGCATTATTTTTATCTTTTTGTTTGTGGATGTGTTTTCTTCTTTTTAATTGCACCTTTGTTTGTAATTTTTCCATTATCATTTAATGCGGAGGAATTTTTAGTCTTTACAGATGGAATGAAGAGACTGGATCCAGATGCTTTTTCATTAAGGTGGTATAATGATATGATTTATGGAACGAAAAATCCGTGGGGATTAGCAGCAAGAAATAGTTTTATAATTGCTATATTTGCAACTTTAGGATCAATTATTTTGGGTACTCTTGCTGCATTGGGTTTAAGCAGCAGACATATGCCATATAAAGGTTTGATAATGGCAATTTTAATTTCTCCAATGATAGTTCCACTGATTATTTCAGGTGTTGCAATATTCTTTTTTATGGCAAAAGTAGGTTTAGCAGCAACACACTTGGGTATTATATTAGCACACATTATTCTTGGAACTCCCTTTGTTGTAATAACAGTTACTGCAACATTATCAGGTTTTGATCATAGTATAACACGTGCAGCATCTAGTCTTGGAAGCAGTCCTTATAATACATTTATGAAAATTACCTTACCATTAATATTACCAGGAGTAATTTCAGGTGGTTTATTTGCTTTTGTAACATCATTTGATGAGGTTGTAGTCGTATTATTCTTAGCAGGCTTAGATAATACAACAATTCCAATTCAAATGTGGACAGGTCTTAGAGAGCAGCTTAGTCCTACAATTTTAGCTGTAGCAACTTGCTTAATAGTTTTATCAGTATTAATTTTACTAACTGCTGAACTTTTAAGAAGAAGATCTGAGAGATTAAGAGGAATAAATAGATAAATTAATTTACAGACTCAATCACTGTAGCAATTCCCATGCCTAAACCAATACACTGAGTTGAAAGTGCATATTTTTTATTTTCTCTTTTTAGTAATTCAGCAGCTTTGCCCGTAATTCTTGCGCCTGTTGCTCCAAGAGGATGTCCAAGGGCAAGCGCTCCGCCATCTAAATTAACTTTATCTTTATCAATACCTAAATCTTTAATACATGCTAAGGATTGCGAAGCAAAAGCCTCATTCAATTCAACAATATCAATTTTATCTGCTGTCAATTTAGCTCTTTCCAAAGCTTTTTTTGATGCTCCAATTGGACCTAATCCCATATAGTCAGGATCACACCCTTGCACTGCAGTAGATACAATTCTTCCCAAAATATTTAAATTATTTTCTTTTGCATAACTTTCTTCACAAATTAATGTTGCAGCTGCACCATCTGTTAAAGGCGATGAAGTGGCTGCTGTAACAGTACCATTTTCATCGAACGCGAGTTTTAATCCATCCAACTTTTCCATTGTACTGCCTGGTCTAATATTTCCATCAGTATCACAATCTCCGATTGATACAATTTCGTTTTTAAAATTACCTTTTGTTTGTGCTTCATGTGCTTTTTGATGACTTGAGATTGCAAATTCCTGTTGTTCATTTCTTGAAATATTATATTTTTTGGCAACATTTTCAGCAGTAGTTCCCATTGAAAAATATACATGAGGATTATCACTTTTACTTTCAGGATAAGGTATTGGATCAAAACCTGTGTTAACCCTAGTCATACTTTCAACTCCTCCACATATAAATACTTTTCCTGCACCTAAAGAAATTTTACCTGCAGCAATATGAATAGCTTCCATTGAGGAACCACACCATCTATCAACTGTCATTCCAGACGTTTTAACATCCATATTAGTTAAAAATGTTGTTAACTTTCCAATATTAAATGACTGCTCTCCAGTTTGAAATGCACAACCAACAACAATATCCTCAATATCCTCTTTTTTAACATTGGATTTAGCAACTAAATTTTTAATCACTTCCGCTAGTAAATTTACTGGCTTTGTATTTACGAGCGCACCTTTTCTCGCCATTGTGAAAGGCGATCTTGAGAAGCCAGCAATTACAGGTTTAAACATATCAATAAATATAAGGTTAATCTTGGAATGGTAAAGAAGTTATAATGCCTTTTCTATTTTTTCCATTGAAAGTATTTACAAAAACCTCATTTCCAATTTCCCAATAATCTTTTAAAATCATAGAAAGGCCTATATTTTTTCGAAATCCTGGAGAATATATTCCAGATGCAATTTGCCCAATTTTTAAATTATCTTTTGAGTATACTGGTAAAGGCACACCGGTTGGCTTACACGGATCTCCATCAAACAAAATTCCTCTCATTCTTTGTACAATTCCATCAGTTTGGATCTTTCTTAAAGCCTCTTTACCTATAAAATCATGATCATCCTCTTGTTTGCAGTATTTTTCAAGATTACACTCAAGTGGATTATTTTCTCTTGTAAAGTCATTTCCATAAGACATTAACCCAGCCTCAATTCTATCAATTAAATTTGGACATCCTGGAGAAATATTAAATTTTTGACCGCTCTCCCATATAGTATCCCAAAGTTTTTCTCCGAGTTCTATCTCATTAAAATGTGTTTCAAATCCTTTAAAATATATTTCAAAACCATCTTGATTACTGTAACCAGATCTTGCAATAATTTGTTTAGTTCCTAAAAAATCAAACACTTTAAAATTGAAAAATTTTAACTTTTTTATATCCTCACCAAAAATTGAAATTAGTAGATCCTCAGATTTTGGACCTTGAATAGCTAGTGGATATACATCTGGTTCGATAATTTCTACATTTAATTTTGATCCCAAAGCAATTCCTTTTGCCCAAAGTAAAATGTCAGAATCTGCAATAGAAATCCAAAACATATCATCGTCAAGTTTTAATAAAACTGGATCATTAATCATCCCAGCTGTATCGTCAATTATTGGAATATAAAAACATTTACCGGTCTCCATTTTTTTTATGGATCGTGGTGTCATTTTTTGAACCAATTTTTCAGCATCAGGTCCTGTAATTTGTACTTGTCTCTGGCATGACACATCCCACACTTGAACCTGCTCTCTTAAATGCCAGTAGTCTTCTTCTACAGTATTTTTAAAACCTTTTGGTAGCAGCATGTGATTAACTACAGTAAAATCAGATACTCCACATTCCTCTACTTTATTTGTAAATGGAGTTCGTCTTATACGCCTAGACATATTTAATTTTATATTTTTTTGCGTAATTAAATTTTCTTTACTCATTTTATTTAGACCACCACACTGTGTAGCTATTTTTAGAAATTATTATTGGAATATGATATTTTTTATTCTGATCTTCCATTTGAAATTTAATATTAATTTCTGAAACTATTTTTTTTTCTGAAAAATAATTGCCAGTTTTACAAACCATTTCATACTCACATTTGCAGTCGTCTTTACTTAATTCAAATTCTTGGAGTATTCGACCACCTTCATCAGATTTCGTCACGCAGAATACTTTCTTTTTTCCATTTTCATTAATTTGATAAATTATTACATCAACATTTGCAGCGTGCGAGCCATTTGTTGCATCCAATAAGTGAGAAGAGAAAGTTGCCACAATTATTCTATTGATGATTTCTCTCTTTTACTTGCAACCGCAGAGACTATCGGGCTTAATACAGGTTTTGCTTTAACATTTACACATGCAGGTTTTCCACTTTCCATAGCTCTTTTCAGCGCTGGACCTAGCTCTTCTCTTTTATTAACTAATTCTCCATGTCCTCCAAAACCCTCAAATATCTTGTGAAATGGTATATCACGAAAATCAGTTCCCACGCTTTTTCCACTTTTAAATAATCTCTCTTGTTGTTGACCAATTGAAGCAAGGCCCCCGTTATTATCAATTACAACAGTAATAGGTTTTTTCTCATAAAATACACTTTCAATAGACATACCTCCTGATAAAAATGCACCATCACCGCTAATCAGAACTACATTTGAATCTGGATTATGATTTTTTGCAGATAGAGCGAATGAAACTCCAACACCTAACATACTAAAAGTTCCAGGATGCAAAATCCCTTTTAATTTTTTCCCTTTGGCACCTGCAATGTTGATAGCAATTTCTGACCAAAAATGAGTATTTCCTCCATCTATTACAAGCCAATCATTTTCATTCATTGCATCTTGAACATCCAATGAAAGTTGTAAAGGGTGAATT
>CACGVB010000034.1 GCA_902576395.1 uncultured Pelagibacteraceae bacterium | reverse complement strand
CTATTATTTTAGTTAATAGAACTAACAATAAAAAAAAAAATCTTGCTAGTTTTTTTATAAAAAAAAATGGTAAGTTTGAACTTTTAAAAGATATTAATGGTGGCTCTGAAATTAAAGATCTTATACTTTCATTAAAATAGATATTTCTTAAAATATATAATGAATGTTATGTAATTGAGTAAATATAAGTTACAATTATATTAATGAATTTAAATAATAGAGTTAAATGAGTAAAATTATTTATTTATAAAAATTAAAATGTGTGGGATTACTGGTTTTTATTCTAAAACATCTTCAACTTTTAATAATGCAATATTAAAAATGAATTCAGCTATTTCCCATCGTGGACCAGATAGTAATAATACATGGCAAGATAAAAATTCGGGTGTTGTTTTTGGCCATCAAAGATTGTCTATACTAGACTTATCAATGGCGGGTAATCAACCTATGAAATCAAATTCTGAAAGGTTTATTATAACATACAATGGTGAGATTTATAATCATCATGAAATAAGACAAGATCTAAAAAAAATTGGTAAAAATATAAAATGGAAAAGTAATACGGATACAGAAACCTTGTTGGAGGCATTGGAAATTTGGGGTGTTGAAAAAACATTGCAAAAAATTGTTGGAATGTTTGCTTTTGGTCTTTGGGATAAAAAAAATCATACATTGTATTTGATAAGAGACAGAATGGGTGAGAAACCAATATATTTTGGTTGGCAAGGTGAGGGAGACAATAAAGTTTTTCTTTTTGGTTCTGAACTTAAAGCTTTAAAAGCTCATCCTGAATTTAATAGAAAAATTAATCGTGATGCAATTACTCTCCAATTCCGACATAATTATATTCCTGATCCTTATTCAATTTATAAGGATATTTATAAATTACAACCAGGACATTATTTAAAATTATCAGAAAAGGATTTAACAAAAGGTATTCTACCCTCCCCTGTAATGTATTGGTCTTTAATAAAAAACGTAATTTATGGAAATAGTAATCAAATATCTTTAGATGAGGAGAATATCAAAAATGATTTTGAAAAACTTTTAAAACTATCTGTAAAACAAAAAATGATATCTGACGTTCCATTAGGAGCTTTTCTTTCAGGCGGAATTGACTCGTCAACTATAGTAGCTTTGATGCAGTCACAATCTAATTATCCTATTAAGACCTTTACTATAGGTTTTAAAGAAGACGACTTCAATGAAGCAAATTATTCCAAAAAAATTGCTAAACATTTAGGTACTGATCATACTGAACTCTATTTTTCGTCAAAAGAAGCTTTAGAAGTAATACCAAAACTACCTTCCATATATGACGAACCATTTTCAGATAATTCTCAAATACCATCTTTTATACTTTCACAACTTACAAAACAACACGTCAAAGTTGCTCTTTCAGGAGATGGAGGAGATGAACTATTTTGTGGGTATAACAGATATATTTCAATCAACAATTGGTCCAAAAAATTTGACTTATTTCCAAAATCATTACGAAAGATTTTATCTTATACTGCTAGAACTATATCTCCTTATAATTGGGATAAGATTTTAAAGCTTCTACCAGTTTTAAACCAAAATACTAACTTTGAACAAAAAATAAACAAAGGGACAAGAGCCTTAGAGGCAAACAATTTACCAGATCTTTATAATATTATATTTTCTAATTGGCAAAATCCAACTGATGTAGTTATAAATAGTAGAGAACCAGGCACTTTATTGTCTAAATTTAAAACAGAACTTCCAATGCTAAACAATTATGAAAAAATGATGGTACTAGATTTGATAACTTACCTACCAAGTAACATTCTTGTTAAGGTTGATAGGGCATCTATGGCCTCTTCACTTGAAGCAAGGGTTCCACTTCTTGACCACAAACTAGTTGAGTATGCATGGAAAATACCTCACACTCTTAAAATGAGAAATGGAAAAGGAAAATGGATTTTAAGACAAATTTTAAATAATTATGTTCCAAAAAACTTGACAGAAAGACCAAAGATGGGCTTCGGAATTCCCATAGGTAATTGGTTGCGTGGTCCACTAAGAGATTGGGCAGAAAATTTATTAAGTGAGAAAAGATTAACACAAGATGGTTACCTCAATACAAAGTTGATAAGATATAAGTGGAAAGCCCACCTCTCAAAAAAAAATAATTGGCAGTATGATTTGTGGAATGTTTTAATGTTTCAAGCATGGATAGACTCAAATAACTAAAAAAATACAATGTTTTTTGTTTAATTCTAAAAAAGTTATATAAATATTAACTTAAAAAAAATTTAAAATAAAAATAATGACACCAAAAAAAAAAATTACATTTTTAATTAGTACTTTGAGTGGTGGTGGAGCTGAAGGTGTTTGTGTTGGTATTGCTAACACATTTGTGGAAAATGGTTGGACTGTAGATTTGGTAGTATTAAATTTAAAAAATGAGGCCTATCTTACCAGGCTGTCTGACAAAGTGAACTTAGTTGTATTAAATGTAAATCATGCTCGTTATTCTAGCTTTTCTCTTCTGAAATACATATATAAAAATAATATAAAAAAAATTTTAGTTTTTAATTATGAATTAAGTGTAGTCCTTGTGATTTTGAGAATCTTATTTAGGATTAAAATAAAAATTATCTCAAGAAATATAAGTACATTTTCTGCTAAAATGGTTCAATTCCATCAACTAAGTCAATGGGATAGGTACGTTGTTGCACCTCTTATAAAATATTTTTATCACAGGGTAGATTTTGTAGTAAATCAAAGCAACGGCATGCGGGATGATTTAATATCGATTTATCCAAAACTTAATAATACATCTAGTGTAATTTTTAATCCGATACCCGCCCAACTAATAGAGTATGCTAAAAAAAACGATTTATCTAAAATAAAGAAAGAAAATTATTTATTATGTATAGGACGCTTAGAAAAAATAAAGGGCTTCCACCACGCAATAAAAGCTTTTGCTGGAATAGTAAAAAAATATCCAAACCTTCGACTTAAAATTGTTGGAAAAGGAAGTGAAGAAAAGAGACTTAAACAAACAGCAATAGATTATTCTGTTGCAAATAGGGTTGATTTTGAGGGTTTTAAAAAAGAAATTATACCATTTTACTTGAAAGCAAGAGTTACAATTCTTCCGTCGCTCTACGAAGGATATCCGAATGTTTTGATCGAGTCTATTTCCATGAATACACCAGTAATTGCATTTGATTGCCCAAGTGGGCCTAATGAAATTATAATTGATGGCAGAAATGGATACTTGGTAAAGAATCAAGATGTATCAGATTTACAGAAAAAAATGCTTAATTTTCCTTATGATAAATTCGATTATAGAGATTTAGTGAATTCAATTAAAAAAAATCATATTCAGAAAGTATTTGACCAGTACGAAAAATTGATAAATTTATTTATCTAAGTCTATAATTTGACATTTACAAATTTTTAATAAAAATATTTTTTGTTTGAATTGTTTATACTTGAAATTAATTTATCACTTAAGAGTGTCTCTTCTTTTTGAGGATTTCCATAAACAATTGTATTTGGATTTGTTGATTTTGTAATCACCGAACCTGCTCTAACAAACGTATTTTTTCGTAGAATAACTCCAGGCATGATAATCGACTTTGGTCCAACGAACACTCCTTCTTCAATTATAACTTCTTTTTTGTATCTTTTAATTTTATGATTTTTTATACTTCTTGAGGGATCAAAATGACAAATAATAGTCACTTCAGAACTAATGCATACATTATTTCTGATTGTAATATTTTCTGGAAAATTATTGTCCAAATAACATTTGTTTCCAATCCACACTTTAGATAAATCAAAATTTACTCCTGAAAATTTATAAAAAAAACAATTTAATTTTGGGGGTAAATAATTGCCAATTAAACAGAAAATTTTTTTTAATAATTTCATTTATTATATAACTTTATGTATTTAAAATTTATCATAATATGATTCATAAAAAATCATTAATATTTGAAAAAAATTCAATTAAAACATTGCTATAAGTTACTTATTACAATTTTGATTTAAAGAAATTGTAATTTATTTTAATTAATGTAAAAGAAATCAATTATTCTTAAACTTTTTTCCAAACTGCAGAAAAAAAAAGTTTGGGAGCAAATGGTAATTTTAAAAAAAATCTTTCCAAAAAGAATGATAATGGTGCTAAGTACTTTTTATAATTAGGAGGAATACGCAAGGCTAGTGATTGTCCAATAATTATGTAAGCAACATTACCCCCAAAATTAAGTGATATCTCTTTAAATCCTTTTGATAAAAACGGTTTTAAAGTATTATGGTAACTAATTGCCTCTTCATCTTCAGCGAATTTATTATCAAATTTATACCATATCTGACGAAGTTTATTAACCCATGTATCTTTATTAGGTTCCATAAAATAAAAAAAACCACCAGGTTTTAAAATACGATGAATTTCTAAAATTGTTTCGTTTAGCAAAGGAAGGACATGATGCAAGCCACCACATATGTAAATCGCATCAAAAGTATTATCTAAAAAATTTGTTTCATGTATACTATTTAAAAAACAGTGTTTTCCCCATTTTTTATAATATTCTTCTACATTTTTTTTGGATATATCTAGCCCAACAACTTCAGCACCTTTTTTTATAAGATAGCCTGTTTCGACTCCAGAGGCACACATAGCATCTAAAATATATACTCCTTTTAAATCATTTTTAAACAATGGTTTTCTTATAAACTCATCTCTGTACATCTGTGTATATTTATCGTTATAATGTTTACTATGTAGAATAGCTTGAGCATCATATTTTTTTTTTTGATCAATTATTGATTTATGCATAATTATTTTGAAAGAAATATAGTAATTAAAATAAATAGTAAATAATAAAAGTTAATTTCCTAAAAATTTCGTATAAATTCACTAAAAAATATTTTTTTCAATTTTTATAATAATTTAAAATTTCTAAATATATAAATTT
>CACGVB010000033.1 GCA_902576395.1 uncultured Pelagibacteraceae bacterium | reverse complement strand
AATTCCATCATCTTTTGTATAATCTCTTTCTTTTAAAACAAATTCATCTGTTGTTGCAACTCTGTTTTTTCTATTTGTAATTCTTTGAAGCAAAATATCCTTCATTTCATCAATAATTTTTTTGTATTCTGATGATTGTCCTAGATCATTGAATTCATCTGGATCATTTTTTAGATCAAATAATTGAGGTGGGAAACCTTTATAGTAAATATACTTCCATCTATTATTTCTAATCATATATGCTCTGGCATCTGATGCTCCAATATCGAGAATTTTTCTTGCTTCGTTAAATGAGTAATCTATTTCGCTAAATACGCTTTCTTTCCAATTAGCAACTTCTTGTCCTCTAATAATTGGTAATAAGGATTGTCCCTCTAAGCGATGTTTGCTTACATTGCTATCCACAGAGTCTAAAAAAGTTGGCAGTAAGTCTATAGCCTCTACGAACCTTTTTTCTCTAACTCCCCTATTATTATCTGATAAATTACTAGGATCATAAATTATCATTGGAACTTTAACAATTTGTTCATGAAAAAATTCTTTTTCTCCTAGCCAATGATCACCCTGATAATCACCATGATCTGATGTAAAAACTATCATTGTATTCTTCATATAATTTTTTTCTTCAAGAAAGTTAAATAGTCTCCCAAGATTATCATCTATTTGTTTTATCAATCCCATGTATCCTGAAAGAACAGTATTTCTTACTTCTTCTCTTGAAAAAGTCTTTGAAATATTATTTTCCATAAAAGCTTTGTAGACTGGATGATCTATATCTTTTTCAGTATTACTTCGATGAACTGGGTAAAATTGATTTGAGGAGTACATATTATGATAAGGTGCAGGAGCAATGTATGGCCAATGAGGTTTAATATATGATAAATGTAAAAACCAAGGCTTTTCTCCACTTTCTTGAATAAATTCCATTGATCTATTTGTCATAAATGCAGTTTCAGAATGTTCTTCTTTAACTCTTGCAGGTTTATTTGAATTTCTTAACCTCCATCCACTCAAAATATTTCCACTTTCATCCTCAGATGAATTTGCCCAACTATCCCAAGGGTTTTGACCATCGTATCCAAGTTTATTCAACCATTCATTATAAGACAATTTTTTATTTGAATTTTTAATATGGTTATTTGGGTGAAGTCCATCATCTCTTTCATAAGGTTCAAAACCTGGTTCACTAATTGTTAAACCTATTTCTGTATCTTTTGAAATTCCAAGACGGCTCATTCCATCTAAATCTGGTCTCATATGAGTTTTGCCAACAACTCCAGTTCTTATCCCAGATTGTCTTAAATAATCTCCAATTGTTAATTCCCCAATAGGCAAAGGTATTTGATTCCATGTTGATCCATGGCTAAACACTGTTCTTCCAGTATAATATGATGCTCTTGAAGGACCACAAACAGGTGCCTGCACATAAGCTGACTCGAATAATACTCCTTTTTTTGCTAAACCATCTAAATTAGGAGTTTTTAAGTGTGGGTGACCATAACAAGAAAGATAATCAAATCTTAGTTGGTCTGCCATTATAAATAATATATTTTTTACTTTATTCATTATCTTTTAAACATTTGTTTTAATCCGTTTGCAGATGCTTCACATACACCTTTTTCAGTAATTAAACCTGTTACATATTTTGCTGGAGTTATATCAAATGCTAAATTCATTGACTTACTTTTTTCAGGATAAATCAAAACTTTCTTAATATTGTTTTTATCATCTTTTCCCTCTATATGTGATAATTCATCTGAATTTCTTTCTTCTATAGGTATTTTTTTATAATCTTTTGTTTCCCAATCAATTGTAGAGCTTGGTAAAGCAACATAGAAGGGTACATTATTATCATGTGCAGCTAATGCTTTTAAATAAGTACCAATTTTATTACAGACATCTCCTGTCGATAAAGTCCTGTCAGTTCCAACAATGCACATATCAACCTCACCTCTTTGCATTAAAATACCACCAGTATTATCTGTAATAATTGTATTTGGTATGCCCTCTTCATTTAATTCATATGAAGTTAGATTTGCTCCTTGATTTCTTGGTCTTGTTTCATCAACCCATATATGCACTGGAATACCATTTTTATGTGCATGATAGATTGGAGATGTTGCGGTACCCCAGTTAATTGTTGCTAACCACCCTGCATTACAATGAGTAAGTATATTGACTGTATTTTTCTTTTGCTTATAAATTTTTTCAATAATTTTAAGTCCCTCTAAACCTATATTTTCACAAAAATTTATATCTTCATTACATATTTCTTCAGCTTCTTTTAATGCGATATCTAACAATTCTTCAGATTTAATAAATGATAATTTATTATTCATCCTGTGTACTGCCCATTGCAAGTTAATTGCGGTTGGTCTTGCATTAACTAATTTTTCTGAGCTTTTTTTAATAAATTTTAAATCATTATTTTCCTTGATCGCCAAAGCTATACCGTAAGCAGCCGTGGCTCCTATTAAAGGGGCCCCTCTTACTTCCATAGATTTAATTGCATTAACAGCATGATCTACAGTTTCAAGATCTTTAATAATAAAATTATGAGGAAGTTTTGTTTGATCAATTATTTTAACAACATCATCTTCGTACCAGATAGTTCTATATTCTTTACCTGCTATTCTCATTTATTTAATACTCTGCCAGCTATTGTTTTCAATTTATCTTTTGTTTTTTGAGATCTCTTTTCAGGTGCAGTTATAATAGCTACATCTAGACAATTATTTGTAGGATCGTTTTCATCAATATAATTTTCAAAGACATGAATTAGATTTTTGATCATATTTTTAGCTTTAGATGCATTATCTAATAATACTTTAATAACTTTTTGAACATCAACATTTTCGTGATCTGGATGCCAACAATCATAATCAGTAACCATTGATACTGAAGCATATCTAATTTCAGCTTCTCTCGCTAACTTAGCTTCTGGCATATTGGTCATTCCAATAACATCTGCACTCCAAGATCTGTAAAGATTAGACTCGGCTAAAGTTGAAAATTGTGGACCCTCCATTACAACATAGGTCCCACCTTTTTGATAATTTATTTCTGCTTTCTTTATAGCTTCTTCACATGCATCCATTAATCCGCTTGATGTCGGATGGGCCATTGATACATGAGCAACAATTTCATCGTCAAAAAAAGTTTTATTTCTTGTAAATGTTCTATCTATAAATTGATCGATAATAACAAATTTACCAGGAGGCAAATCTTCTTTTAAAGAGCCAACCGCAGATACAGATACAATATCTGTTACACCTAGTTGTTTTAATGCATCAATATTTGCTCTAAAATTAATACTTGATGGTGAAATAAAATGGCCTTTGCCATGTCTTGGAAGAAAATAAACTTCCTTATTATTGTAATTAGTTTTTAAAATCTGATCTGAAGGCTTTCCCCAAGGTGTATCTAAATCTAAAAATTCCCTATTTTTGAAATCTTCAACGTCGTAAAGACCACTTCCGCCTATTATTGCTAATTTATAATTTGCCATGTAAAAAGTAATTATATTGTATTTATAAATAACTATTATGGATTTGAAAGATTATATTCGTTCAATTAAAGATTATCCTAAAAAAGGTATTTTATTTAGAGATATAACCACCTTGATAAAAGATGAGTTAGCATTTGAAGAAACAATTAATCAGATAGTTGAAAAATCAAAAAAATTTAAAGTGGATAAAATTGCAGCAATTGAATCACGAGGTTTTGTGTTTGCATCTGCTGTTTCTTACATCTTAAAAAAACCATTCATTATGTTAAGAAAAAAGAATAAACTTCCTGCCGATGTTCACTCAGTAGATTTCCAATTAGAATATGGGACTGCAACTATAGAGGTTCACAAAGATTCTATTTCTGAAAATGACTCAGTATTAATAATTGATGATTTGATAGCAACAGGTGGAACTGCAGAGGCTGCTGCAAAACTTATAGAAATTTCTAAAGGCAAAGTTGCAGCTTTTATATTTGTAATTAATCTTTTTGATTTAGGTGGTTGTGAAAATCTCGTAAAAAATGGTTATAAGATTGAAAATTTAATGGACTTTCCTGGACACTGATAGATAGTTGAATTATGAAAAAAATATTACAAATTCTAATTTTTTTTTTATTTTTTCAATCACACTCAATAGCTGGACAATACTCTGATAGATTTGCAAATTGCTTAATGCAAAAAACTACCGATAGAGACAAAATTGTTTTGGTTAGATGGGTTTTTTCAGTCATAGCTCAACATTCTGCTCTTAGTACTGAATTTCAAATTAGTTCAGATAAAATTAGAAACCACGAAATTGCAGTAGCTGATTATATGCAATATATTTTAGGTACTGTTTGTTTTCAAGAAACTAAGGATGTTCTAAATTATGAAGGTGTAGATGCCTTTGGAGATGCATTTGAATTATTAGGCGAATTAGCTATGCTATCTTTAATGGAAGATCAAAGCGTTAATGCAGCATTTGAAAACTGGATAAAATATTTAGATCCAAATTTTTTAAAAAAATTCGAGTAATTTTGGTAGCGGGAAGTGGGATCGAACCACTGACCTCGGGCTTATGAGTCCCGCGCTCTAACCAACTGAGCTACCCCGCCATAAATTCATGAAAGTTATAATAGAAATTTTATATAACGCAATCAACTATTAAAAAATTAGGTTTTTTTAACTCCTGTTGGATGTGGAACACCATCAATTACTAATTTTGGTTCAACACTTACATCTATCAATTCAGGACGTTTATCCAAATAAGATTTAACACTATCGATAGACATTATATCCTCAAGAAATTTTTCTAATCTAGGAAATTTTTTTATTAATGATGGATCTAATAATTTAGATAAATCCAAATGATGAAACGTGACAAAATCACAAGCTCTTGGTTCGTTATAAATAAAAAATTTTTTATTATTTTCTTTAATAGCTTTCTCGAGATCCTCAAATCTTGATATTAAGAAAGGCATCATATCATCTCTTTTTTTAATAAACTTTTCTCCAGTTGCAAAATTAACTGTTGGATTAAGTGGCATAAAAAGTTCTTGTGCACTTTGCATAATTGCATTTGACTTAGCATTTAATATTGGGTCAGTAATATTTATACCTGCTAAATTTTCAACAAAAGTCATAATTGCCATGCTTTGACAAATTTCATGTTTTTTATCTACTATCAACATAGGAAGTTGTTTGAAAGGAATGTTAGGTTTTACATCTGACCATTCCTTTTCATAATAATCCCATGACATA
>CACGVB010000032.1 GCA_902576395.1 uncultured Pelagibacteraceae bacterium | reverse complement strand
GATCCTTTTGGAAATTGTTTATTTCTATATTTACCTGTTAAATAACCGCTAGCTAAAGGTGAATATGACAAACACCCTATATTTTCTCTGATAGATACTTCAGCTAAACCAACTTCATAAGACCTATTTAATAAACTGTATGGATTTTGAATTGACATCATTCTTGGTAAATCTTTATCTCTTGAAAGTTGAAGATAATTCATAACTCCCCATGGGGTTTCATTTGACAAACCAACATACCTAATTTTTCCATCCTCAATAAATTTTTTTAAATTTTCCAAAACATCTTCAAATTTATTCCAATCATTTTCTTTGTGCTCGTAACCCAATCTTCCAAAGTTATTTACGTTTCTTTCAGGCCAATGTAATTGATAAAGATCAATATAATCAGTTTTTAATCTCTTTAGACTTCCATGAAGAGCATCCTCTAAATTTTTGCCTGTAAAACTATTTTCTCCATTTCTCATATATTTTCTACTAGGACCACCCACTTTGGACGCGAGTATTACGTCTTTTCTTTTTTTTGTTTTTTCAAACCAATTTCCAATTATATTTTCTGTATGACCATATGTTTCAGCTTTTGGTGGAACAGCATAAAGTTCAGCAGTATCCCAAAAATTTACTCCATTATCTAAAGAGTAATCCATTTGTTCAAATGCTTCATTTTGGGTATTTTGCTCACCCCAAGTCATTGTCCCAAGACAGATCGTACTCACATTTAGGTCTGTATTTCCTAGTTTTTTATAATTCATAATATATGTAGTATTTGTTACATTTATTTTGACGACTTGAAAATCTTAAAAAAAAATCTTATATAAATAATATGGAATTCAATAAAGATAATATTTTAAATAAAGCAACGACAGCCAAACAAACAGTTGTTATGGATGAAGGCTTAAGAGCCTACATGCTTAAAGTTTACAACTATATGGCAACCGGTGTTTTGCTTACTGGAATAATAGCACTTTTATCATTTAAAATGTCTGTTGTAACAGATCCAAATGGAGCAATTGTTGGACTAACAGAATTTGGAAATGCAATTTATTTATCAGGTTTAAAATGGATTGTTATGTTAGCCCCATTAGGAATTGTGTTTTACATGAGTTTCGGAATTAATAAAATGAGTGCCTCAAGAGCTCAAACAACTTTCTGGGTGTTTGCTGCATTAATGGGACTATCTCTTTCATCAATATTACTTGTTTACACTGGTTTAAGTGTAACAAGAGTATTCTTTATTTCTTCAGCAACATTTGGTGCAATGAGTATTTATGGTTACACAACAAAAAGAGATTTAACTAAGATGGGTTCTTTTTTAATGATGGGTTTAATAGGAATTATAATTGCATCAGTTGTAAATATATTCTTAAAATCATCAATGATGTATTTCGCAATATCAATAATCGGTGTTTTAGTATTTGTAGGTTTGACTGCATACGATACACAAAAAATAAAAAACATGTATGCTGCTTCTGACAGTGGGGAGTTAATGGGTAAAAAAGCTGTTATGGGAGCATTAACTTTATATTTAGATTTTATAAATTTATTTATAATGCTTTTAAGATTATTTGGTCAAAGAAGATAAAAACTAAATTTTTTTCCAATCAACTTTATTCAAGAGTATCTTAAGATCGTAGGAATTTTTTAGTATCTTACCATTAGTATCTGTAATTAAATATTTAAGATTTTTGTTTGAAGGCTTAAAATTTTTACAAATTTTATATATAGCTTTTTCAGCAGCATTTTTAAAAACACTAAAACTTACCTGCTTGCCCGAAATAGAAAGACCATAGTCTTTCCAATTGCCCGAGGAAACCATTTTTGCATAAAGATCTAAAATAATTTTTAATTCAGTTCTCTCAAAAAAAAGTTTTTTATCTTCATCTTTATTCGTATTATTTACTACTAATTTTAAATTTCTATTCATTCAATTTGTATTTGTTTATTAAACCTATTTGAAAAGCAGTAAAAATAAAGGTTATTGGCAACATTCCCCAAACTTTAAAGTTAACCCAAAATTCTTCTGATTGTGTTCTCCAAATTATTTCATTTAAAATCGCTAATCCAAAAAAGAAGTACGTCCATCTTTTATTTAAAATCTCCCATCCTTCATCACTTAAGGGCATAGATTTTCCAAGTAATTTTTTTAAAACTGGTTCATTTGTAAAGTATTTGCCAAACATTAATGCAAGACCAAACAAAATATTAATTATTGTTGGCTTCATGTAAATAAATATAGGATCATCAAAATAAATTGTTAAACCACCAAACAATGTAATCAATATTCCGCTTATTAATGGTACCTTTGGAATTGTTTTTTCAACGATCCACATAATTAAAACTGCTATTATTGTTGCAACTATAAGTGGAGGTATTGCAACAATTAAATTTTTATCATTGTTATAATAAAAATAAAAAAATATTACCAAAGGCCCTAAATCAGTAACAAATTTTAAAACAGATTTATTCACTGCTACATAATAGCAGAATAATAAAACATTCACATTTTTTTTATTGATTTTTATTTTTAAATATCCATATTTATCTAGTGACTGTTCAAAAAGGAAAATTTTCTATTGGAGACGTTGTAAAACATAAGCACTTCGACTTTAGAGGTGTGATTTATGATGTTGATTTTGAGTTCAATAATTCTGAGGAATGGTATCAATCTATACCAAAAAACGTAAGACCTAGAAAAGACCAACCATTCTATCATTTGTTAGCTGAAAATGATGAAATCACTTACGAAGCTTACGTGTCCGAGCAAAATTTATTAGTGGACGACTCAGACGAACCAATTAAACACCCTCTAATCAACGAGATATTCTCAGGAAAAAAAGGCTCTGGTTACTTTAAACCTTCTAATTAAGCTGATTTACATTATTTAAACACATTTCGTGCAAACCTTCGTCATAGATTATGTCTAGAATAAATTATATTTTGACCAAGGATGCTATAATCCCCATTTATTTTATCTCCCTCTGCGTTCTTGGTCAGAATAACCCACCAGAAAAATTTTCATAATTTAAATTTGTGTTATAGATAACAGAAAATGTTTAACTATTTAAAACCAAACAACTTTTTAAAAATAATAAATAAAACACAAAAGTTTGTATTTATTATTTTTTTAGTAATTATAAGCATTGGCCTTGTAGAGGCATTAATACTTTCTCCTGAAGACTATAAACAAAGCGATTCAGTTAGAATTATGTATGTCCATGTCCCAGCAGCTTGGATTTCTCTTGGAATTTTTTCTTTAATTGCTGTTTTGTCATTTGGTATTTTAGTTTTTAAAAATAAGAATCTTTCTTTAATAACAAAAAGCTTAGCACCATCTGGTTTTGTCTTTAATGTTATTGCTTTAGTAACAGGATCCATCTGGGGTAAACCTACGTGGGGAACCTGGTGGGCATGGGATGCCAGAATAACATCAATGTTATTACTTGCTCTTTTCTATTTGATGTTTCTTCTAAGCTGGAGGGTAACTGACAGCGAGGAAAAAGCTGTAAAGATTAGTTCTTACATAGCAATAATAGGTTTAATAAATGTCCCAATAATCAAATTTTCTGTTGAATGGTGGTCTACATTGCACCAACCTTCTTCAGTAAATATTTTTACAGAAACTTCTATTCATGCTTCCATGTTGATACCTTTAGGTATAATGACTGCGGCATTTGCACTTTTTTCGCTTTTGATATTTTTGATGAAATATAATACAGAACTGATAAAAATAAAAAATAAAGGATTAGATAGATTATGATCAGCGAAGTTTTATACATGAATGGATACGGTCTCTATGTATGGTCTTCTTTTGCATTTACTCTTTCTTGTTTCTGTATTTTATATTCAGTAATCAAACTTCAATTAGTTAAAGAACAAAAGAAGTTTAAAGTTCGTTTTGAAAGTTTAGAAACTGATAAAATTGAAATAGCAAAAAAACAAGAAACATATAAAGAAATACTAGCTACTTCATCTGCATCTAAAATTTAATTTTTATCTTCATGTATGGTAAAAAAGTTAGACTAAGAGCCATCTTTATATTATCTATATTCTTTTCATTAGTATTAATTGTATTTTTAGTTTTTAAATCACTTGAGGAAAACGTTGTTTATTTTAAATCTCCAACTGAAATAAAAAATTTAACAGAGTTAACATCAAAAAAAGTAAGAGTTGGAGGAATGGTTAAAGAAAAATCAATTAATGTTAATCAGTCAGAAGTTAACTTTGTTATAACTGACTTTAAAAATGAATTAATCGTCAATTATAGTGGTTCAGTTCCAAATTTATTTGAAGAAGGAAAAGGAGTTGTGGCTGAAGGTTTTTTAAAAGACCGTAATTTTTTAACTGCGGTTAAAATATTAGCAAAACATGACGAAAATTATATGCCACCCGAGGTGGAAGAGGCATTAAAAGAGAGTAATTAATGCTAAACCAAATTGGAAATTATTCACTTTATATTGCTTTACTGTCGTCTATTTTAATAATCATTCAATCTCCAATATTATTAAATCGAAATAATGTAAATGTTAGTGGAAGAATTTTTTCACTAATTTCAATTCAATCATTAATGATTATAATAAGTTTCATTGCTCTTATAATAGCTTTTATAATCTCAGATTTTAGCAATGAGACAGTCTATAATAATTCTCATACCTCTAAACCTTTATTTTATAAAATTTCAGGAACATGGGGAAACCATGAGGGAAGTTTACTTCTTTGGTTATTAGTACTATCAATATTTTTAATAATTTTTACAATTACTTCAAAAAATCTTTCAAACAAATATAGAATTCTAACTTTATTTTTTCAGGAAATAATAATTTTAGGATTTTTGTTATTTATTCTTTTTACTTCAAATCCCTTTATGAGTTTATTTCCAATTCCAAACGAGGGAACTGGTTTAAATCCAATACTTCAAGACCCCGCACTAGCAATTCATCCACCAATATTATATTTAGGATATGTTGGAACATCTATTATCTTTTCTTCTTCACTCGCAGCCTTAATATCTGGTTCTGTAAATAAAACTTGGGCTAAGCATATAAAGGATTGGGTATTAGTTTCATGGATTTTTTTATCTATTGGAATTTTATTAGGATCTATATGGGCTTATTATGAACTAGGATGGGGAGGTTTTTGGTTTTGGGATCCAGTTGAAAATGTATCCCTTATGCCATGGTTTTGTCTAACAGCTTTATTTCACACTATTTTAATTTTAGAGAAAAGAGAAATGTTTCATTCTTGGGCAGTAATTTTATCAATTACAACTTTTTCATTAAGTATGAGTGGAACATTTCTCGTTAGATCTGGTATTTTAAACTCAATCCATACTTTTGCAAATGATCCATCAAGGGGAGTTTTTATTCTTTGTTTTTTATTTATATTGATTACGTTGTCCATATTTATTTATTTTTTTTATCAAA
>CACGVB010000031.1 GCA_902576395.1 uncultured Pelagibacteraceae bacterium | reverse complement strand
ATCCATCACATCGACGTGAATTAAGTCTGCCCCACCTTCTTCTAATCTTTTAATTTCATTACCTAACTGACTAAAATCAGCTGAGAGTATTGATGGTGAGATTTGAATTTTTTTCATTTAATACAAAAAATATTAGTATCAATTTTTTGTTTTATTTGAATTAGTTTTTACCAAATATCATATATATTTCTCTTGCTATTTCACTTTCAAGAGGAAATGAAAGCATACCCATTACAGAATAACCTAGTAAATATGGCATTAAATAGAAACGACCCATGTAAAAGAACCATGCCACATAAAGTGGCAACAAAGGTGCTATAATAAAGCTTGGGGTAATTGGCTTAAATACTTTAATTAGTGGATTTGTAAGCTTTACAAATACTTTCATAAAGAAAAATTCTGAGTCTTCTCTTTGAAAAATGTTCATTGCAACTCTTCCAATTAGGGTCCACATTATAACACCAAGGACATAATCAATTATATAAACTAAAGGATGAAAGTTTGCTGACATTTTCTATTTTAATTAGGGGCGAAGTTTTCGCCCCTAAATTAATATTTTTTAATTATTGTTTTCCAAGTATTGTTTTACCACTTGGAATACGCACTTCGTCGACCATTTTTTGAGTAGCTGCATCTGGCGCTTCAGTGATTAAACTTACTACAATCATTGCAACTAAACTTACAGATGCTCCAACAAGTCCGAACGTACTAGTTGTAATACCTAAGAAACCTGCTCCAGCATACCATTTGACCCAAACTAAATATGCAGTTCCAGATCCAAGTCCTAGTAGCATTCCTGCAACGGCACCTGCTGCATTAGCTCTCTTCCACCATACACCAAGTACAAGAGGGAAGAATAGTCCTGACATTGCAAAGTCAAAAGCCCAAATAACTGACCCAAGAATATCGTTAATTTCTAAGGCAGCAATTGTAGCTCCTGCAAAACCAATTATTACAAGTAATACCCTTGCAACAATTAATCTTTTTGCAGTCTCAGCTTTTGGATTAATGATCTTATAGTAGACATCATGCGATAATGCATTTGAAATAGCTAGAACTAATCCATCCGCAGTTGACATGGCAGCAGCCATACCTCCAGCAGCTACTAGTCCAGATATTACATAAGGCAATCCAGCAATTTCTGGAGTTGCTAATACTACAGCATCACCTTTCATAAAGAACTCATTTAGTTCCAGAAGTCCGTTGCCATTAAAGTCACTTACGAACATTAACTTAGCTTGGTTCCAGTTTTGATACCAATCAAGAGCTTGAACTTCAGTTATTGATTTACCAATAATTCCCGTAGCCAAATTAGGATCCATCAATGAAATTTTTGACAGAGTAGCTAACATTGGTGCAGAAGAGTAAAGTAGGAATATAAAGAATAATGACCATCCTACTGATCTTCTAGCTGTTCTTACACTCGGAGTAGTAAAGTATCTCATCATAACGTGAGGCAATGATGCTGTTCCAGCCATCATACATATTGCTAATGAAATAAATTGCCAAGGAGTTGCATTAACTGATGAGTGAGCTTTTGTAATTTGAGCTAACCCTTTTGGAACTGTTGCCATATCAGCAGCTGAGTTTTTAGCAAAACCGAACTGACTTTCAAGTTCTGCAATTCTTGCTACTTCATCTGCTAGCATAAAGTGTGGAAAAAATCCTGCTCCAATATTGCTACTTATCCAGAATACTGGAAGTAAGTAAGCTATAATTAAAACAATGTATTGTGCAACTTGTGTCCAAGTAACCGCTCTCATTCCACCAAGCATTGAGCACATCAAAATACTAGCGAGACCAACATAAACTGCAATATTAAATGGAATATCCAAAGCAACGGAAGCAATTCTTCCTGTAGCGTTAATTTGAGCAGTCACGTATGTGAATGATGCAAGCGTTAAAACTAGTACAGCACAAAATCTTGCTAAATTACCCCCATATCGTGTTCCAATAAAATCTGGTACAGTATAACATCCAAATTTTCTAAGATATGGTGCTAATAAAGCAGCAACTAGTACATATCCACCAGTCCATCCAACTAGTAGTGCCATGTAACCGTAACCTTTAAAGTATATACCTCCAGCCATTGCAACAAACGATGCACCAGACATCCAGTCTGCTGCCGTTGCCATTCCATTAAATACAGTAGGTACTTGTCTTCCAGCTACGTAATAAGCATCTGATTGAAGTGTTCTAGATAACCAACCAATTAAAGCATAAATTAAAACTGTAAAAGCAACAAAAAAGATACCAATCATTTTTGCTGACATTCCAGCTTGTTCAGCTATTGACATCAGGATAATAAATACTAAAAATCCTCCAGTATATATCCCATAGATCTTAGGTAGATTATCTATAAATTTACCTTTTATCATTGATCACCCTCTCTTTCAGTAAATCCGAATTCGTCATCTATTTTCTCTTGTCGACCTGCAAACCAGAAAATCAAAATTACGAAAATTGCAAGCGACCCCTGACATGTAAACCAATACGTTAAAGGATATCCAAATGGTCTAATGCTAGATTCTTGCATTTCGGCTCCGAAAAGAAAGATGCCAATTGAGAAAACAAACCAAATTGCTAATGTAATAAAAAGCAAGTTCCTGGTTTTTTCCCAGTGTTGTTCTTGTTTTGACATTTTTTCTCTCTCCTATAGGTTAAAGAAAGAACCATACCGATAATCAAATTTATTTAAACCCCTAAAAACACTCGATATTGTGTCATTTTTACATTATACATCAATATATTAAGTAGATAAATGGCTCTTAAATACAGATTCAACTTAAAAGATATAAAACTTGAAGATTTCAAAGTTTATTTAGTTGCAATGTTCAAAGGCATTTTGCCAAAGAAAAAAATAAAAAATGTTGATGATTTGAAAGAATTTATTCAGCAAAAATCAGCATGGGTATCACAAGTTACTTTATATAATTATTTAAAAACTAGAATGGGCACGAAATGGGTTCTCCATTTTGATGATGAAAAATTTTTAAAATCAATTAACACTGCTAAATGGAATATATATGCAATTTCGCTTCAGGATTTATCCTTTTACACAATTTCATATCTTAATGTTTTTTTTAACTATCAAGAAACGAATAGAGCTTCTGAAATTTATAATAATATTTTGGATAAAGAATTAGAGAATGGAATGCCTAAGGAAATTGTTGATGAAGCGAGAGATAGTTTTCAGAAAAGATTAAATCAAATTAAATGGGACGACTATTATAAGTCTTGGCCATTCAACGAAAGTGCTCTTGCATTATATAATTGGGCTCCAGTAGCTATTGAACTAAAATCTATAGATAGAAAGATAGTCCTTAATTCTATGATTTTGAAATGGGATAATATTAAGGAAGAGTTTTCTAAACTAATAAAAATCTAGATATTTTTCCTATTATCTACCAAGCTTTCAACAACAGAGGGATCAGCTAAAGTAGTTGTATCTCCTAATTGACCATGTTCATTGGCGGCAATTTTTCTTAGAATTCTTCTCATTATTTTACCCGATCTTGTTTTTGGTAGCCCTGGTGCAAATTGAATTAGGTCCGGAGTTGCTATTGGACCAATTTGTTTCCTAACCCAAAGTTTTAAATCTCTCTCTAAATCAAGAGTGCTTTTTTCTCCAGCATTTAAAGTTACATAACAGTAGAGCCCGTTTCCTTTTATGTCATGAGGATATCCAACTACTGCCGCTTCAGCCACTTTTGGATGAGCTACAAACGCACTCTCAATTTCTGCAGTACCTAAATTATGTCCAGAAACAATAATTACATCATCTACTCTTCCTGTGATCCAATAATAACCGTCCTTATCTCTTCTGCAGCCATCACCTGTAAAATATTTTCCATCAAATTGTGAAAAATAAGTATCTATAAATCTTTGATGGTCACCATAGACACTTCTCATTTGTCCAGGCCACGATTGTGAAATACAAAGTCTACCTTGCGCTTCTCCTTTTAAAACTTTGCCATCTTTATCTAGGATCTCTGGTTTAATTCCGTAAAATGGTTTGGTTGCAGATCCTGGTTTCAAATCTATCGCTCCAGTTTGAGGACTGATCAAAATTCCACCTGTTTCTGTTTGCCACCAAGTATCAACGATTGGGCATCTGCTATTACCAACGGTTTTGTAATACCATTCCCAAGCTTCAGGATTAATTGGTTCACCAACAGTACCTAAAAGTTTTAAAGTTTTTCTAGATGTTTTCTTTACAGGTTTATCACCTTCCCTCATTAAAGCTCTGATTGCCGTTGGAGCTGTGTAAAAAATATTAACTTTATATTTATCAACTATTTGCCACCATCTAGATGTATCAGGATAAGTAGGTATTCCCTCAAACATAATTGTAGTTGCACCATTAGCAAGTGGACCATAAATAATATAACTATGTCCTGTAACCCAGCCTATATCAGCCGTGCACCAGTAAATATCTTTAGGTTTATAATTAAAAATATATTGGTGAGTCATTGATGCATAAACCATATATCCGCCAGTAGTATGTAGAACACCTTTTGGTTTCCCAGTTGAACCAGATGTGTAAAGAATGAATAATGGATCTTCAGCATTCATTTCCTCAGGCTCACATTTTGCTGAAACTTTACTAATCATTTTGTGATACCAAACATCACGATCATTGTACCAATCAATTTTTTTGGTACCTGTTCTTTTTACAACGATACATTTTTTTACGTTTGGACAGCTTTGTAAAGCTTCATCTGTAATAGATTTTAAAGGGATTGTTTTGCCACCTCTTACTCCTTCATCTGCAGTGATTACATAATCAGATTCGCAATCATTAATTCTGCCTGAAATACTATCTGGTGAAAAACCTCCAAATATTATGGAGTGAACCGCACCTATTCTTGCACACGCAAGCATGGTGTAGGCAAGTTCTGGTATCATAGTAAGATAAATAGTTACTCTGTCACCCCTTTGAACTCCCAGATTTTTTAATCCATTTGCTGCTTTTGAAACTTCTTTATGAAGTTCTTTATATGTAATTTTTCTTTGAACCTTAGGATCGTCTCCTACCCATATAATTGCAGTCTTATTAGCATTTTTTTTAAGATGTCTATCAATGCAATTCGCTGAGGCATTTAAAGTACCATCATAGAACCATTTGATATGAACATCATCTTTACTATATTTAACGTCTTTAATTTTTTTATAAGGCTTAATCCAATTAATTCTTTTTCCTTCTTTTTTCCAAAATCCATCATTGTCTTTAATCGACTCGTTATATTTCTTTATATATTGAGATTTATTAACGGTAGCTTTACTTATCCATTCTTTCTTTGTTTTATAAACTGTCTCTTTGGGTTTTTTAGAGATAACTTTTTTTTTCTTAGGCATGAATTTTTTTTTAATTAATTCTACCCATCTTCAAAATTATTTTCCAGCTTTTAGTATCAATAGGCATGACAGATAGTCTACTTTGTCTAATTAGAGATAAGTTCTCTAAAGCCTTAGTTTTTTTGATGTTTTCAAGTGTTACAGGATTTTGAAGTTTATTTTTAAATCTAACTTTAACTGCAACAAACCTTTTTTCCTTATCCGTTGGATCAATGAATGCCGTTTTAATAACCTCGACTATACCAACTATCTCTTTTCCAATATTAGAATGGTAAAAAAAACAAAGATCTCCTTTTTCCATTTTTTTTAAGTTACTTGCTGCTTGATAATTTCTTACACCATCCCAGTCAGCTCCTTTTTCTCCAGCTTTGATTTGTTGATCAATTGACCATACATCTGGCTCTGATTTAAGTAACCAGTACTTCA
>CACGVB010000030.1 GCA_902576395.1 uncultured Pelagibacteraceae bacterium | reverse complement strand
CATAAAAATTTTTGCTTGAAATTAAAATACTAATTTCGTCAAAAATTTCATTTGAAAGCAATATAGAACCTATAACCGATTGTTCTGCCTCAATATTATTTGGAAGTTCATTTAATTTATCCTTAACTATATTTATTGATTGTGACACAAAGAAAACTTACAAACTAAATAAAACAAATTCAAAGGTTAAATGTAATTGGGGAAAATTGTGTATAATTATTTTACGTTGTCTTCGGAAATGGTTTTAATTACAATCTGTGTTTGAACTTCAGAATGTAAATTGATTAAAACGTCGAAGTTTCCAAGCGATTTAATTTCTTTGTGAGGTTGAATTAACGATGGATTAATTTTCACTTGGTCAACCTCTTCAATAACTTTAGATATTTCTGTTGGTTTTACAGATCCATAAAGTTCTTTATTTTCCGTACTAAGCTTTTTGATTTCATATTGTTTGTTTTTGATTTTCTCATGAATTTGTTTAGCTTCTTTCTTTCTATCCTGGTCTTTTTTAGATAAATCTTGTTTAATTTTTTCAACTGCTTTAATATTTTCTTTAGAAGCAAATAATGCTTTTTTTTTTGATATCAGAAAGTTTCGAGCATACCCTCTTTTAACGTCAGTTATTTCACCTATAGATCCAATTTTTCTAACATTCTCAAGTAAAATAACTTTCATATTATAATAGAGCTAGGTTTCTTGCTCTTTTGACTGACAAAGATAGTTCCCTTTGCTTTTTTTGGCTTACAGAAGTAATTCTTGAGGGTAAAATTTTGCCATTTTCCGAAATATATCTTTTTAATAATTTTATATTTTTATAGTCTATTATTGGCGCACCTTTCCCTGAAAGAGGACATTTTTTTTTAAACTTATATTTTTGGTTTTGAAAAATGCTAAGTTTAGCAAAGTTACTTTGTTTAGTTTTTTTTTTATTATTTCTTTTTTTCATATATTTTATTTTTTTTGCTCATCTGCACTCTCAGATTTCTTAAAGTAATTGGCATCAAGATCAAATTGTCTTACTTTTACTGTTAAAAATCTAAGTAAATTTTTGTCAATTTTTTCATTTTTTTCTAATTCTGTAATAATTTTTCCATCAGCTTTAATTTTAAAGTGAATATAATTTCCTTTTTTATTTTTTTTTATTATATATGATAGATTCATTAGTCCCCAGTTTTCAAGTTTCACAATATCCCCGTCTAGCTTCTCAACTATTTTACAATACTTTTGCTCTATTTGTTTAATTTGAGCCGGGCTTACGTCTTGCCTTGCTATAATTGTGTGCTCATATAAGTTCATAATAATTCTTTTAAAAGAGTGAGGATATACTATTATAATTTTTTAATTACAATATAAAAAATAGGGTTTTTCTTATATTTTCTATGTTTTCTGTTTTATTTCCAGGACAAGGTTCACAATCAATTGGTATGGCTAAAGAAATCTATGAGAATTTTGGCTATATAAAAGATTTATTTCATGAGGCTGATGAAGTACTAAAATTTCCTATTAGCAAATTGATTCTTGAAGGGCCTAAGGAGAAATTAGATGAAACTGAAAACACTCAACCTGCTATATTTTTAGTAAGTTATTCTATTTTTAACTTAATAAAAAAACAGACATCATTTAATATAAATGATGCAAAATATTTTGCAGGACATTCATTAGGTGAGTATTCAGCATTAGCATGTGCTGAAGTAATTCAGTTTAGAAATGTAATTAAACTTTTAAAAATTAGAGGAAAAGCTATGCAAAACTCAGTACCTAAAAATGAAGGTGGAATGGTTGCAATATTAGGTGAAGAAATAAATAAAGTTTTAGATATTATTAATAGTAATAAAAGTATTTCCAATTGTTATTTAGCAAATGATAATTGTAATGGTCAAGTCGTTATAAGCGGAAAGATACAAGATTTAGAAAGACTTATTCTAGAACTAAAAAAATTAAATGTAAAATACATGAAATTACCAGTTTCTGCACCATTTCATTGTGTGTTAATGAAGCCTGCAACAGAAATTATGAAAATCGAAATAACTAAAACAAAATTTACAAAACCTAAAAACATGATCATGTCTAATGTGACAGCAAAACCTACTAGTGATGTAGAAATTATTAAAAGTCTTTTAATTGAACAGATTGAAAAACCAGTTCGCTGGAGAGAAAGTATCATAAATATGATCAATAATGGAAATCAAAAATTTATTTAAATTGGTCCTGGAAAAGTATTGTCTGGATTAGTAAAAAGAATAGATAGAAATATTGAAACAATTCAAGTAAATAATATTAATGATTTAGAAAATTTAAAACAATTATGATTAATTTAAAAGATTTAAATATTATTTTAACAGGAGCCACCGGGGTAATAGGTACTGCTATTCTAGATAAGATTATCTCATCGGAGTGCAATGTGATAGCTACAGGTACAAATGAATTAAAGTTAAAAAAAATTCAAGATAAATATAAAAATGTAAATATTTTACAGTTTGATATCTCAAATCACGAAAAAATTGAAGATTTTGTTGAGGATTGCAGTAAAATTTTTTCTAACAAAATTCACATTTTAATAAATAATGCTGGTGTTACACAAGATAATCTATCAATCAGAATGAAAGAAGATGAATGGAAAAAAGTAATTGATATTAATTTATCGTCAACATTCCTAATTACAAAAAATGTTATTAAAAAAATGTTGAAAGAAAAAAATGGTAAAGTAATTAATATTACTTCTGTTGTAGGCCACTCAGGAAATATTGGACAAGCAAATTATGCAGCATCAAAAGCAGGCATTATAGGTATGTCAAAAAGCTTAGCTCTAGAGTATGGAAAAAAAAACATTAAAGTAAATTGTGTATCTCCAGGATTTATTTTATCAGAAATGACTAAAAAAATTAGTGATGATCATACCGAACTAATGAAATCACGAATTTCACTCAATAAATTTGGGAATCCTGAAGATGTGGCAAATGTAGTTGCATTTTTAAGTTCAAACCTATCAGATTATATAACGGGTGAAACTATACATGTTAATGGAGGTATGTATTTTAGTTGACAAAATTAATAAAATATTTATTAACGAATTAACTTAAGGAACAAAATGTCAGATGAAATTTCAAATAAAGTAAAAAAAATAGTTGCAGATCACTTAGGCATAGATGAGTCAAAAGTAAACGACGATTCAAGCTTTATTGACGATTTAGGTGCTGATAGCTTAGATACAGTTGAGTTGGTAATGGCCTTCGAGGAAGAATTTGGATCTGAGATATCTGATAGTGATGCGGAAAAAATTTTAACTGTTGGTGATGCAGTTAAGTTTATTGAAAATAAAGCCAACTAGTTTTAACTTAAATGGCCGAAAAAAAAGCAGGGATAATTGTAATATTATCATCTCCTTCAGGCGCAGGGAAAACAACATTAGTTAAAAAAATATCCTCCAAAGGCAAATTTACCATTTCCATATCTCACACAACAAGAAAACCAAGAATCTATGAAATAAACGGTAAAGATTATTTTTTTGTAAAAAATCATGAATTCAAAAAATTAATTAAAAAAAATAAATTCTTAGAATACGCTAAAGTTTTTAAAAATTATTATGGATCATTAAAGAAAACTGTTGTTGATAATTTAAAAAAAGGGAAAAATGTAATCTTTGATATTGATTGGCAAGGAACAAAACAAATAAAAGATAAAAAATTGAATTATAAAATCGTGACAATATTTATTCTTCCACCTTCAAAAAAAGAATTATTTAAAAGATTATTAAAAAGAGATCGAAAAGATAAAAAGATTGCAACCGAGAGAATGAAACAGTTTAAGGAAGATGTAATGCATTGGAAGGACTATGATTACACTGTAGTTAATGATAAATTAGAAAAGTGTTACAGTTTAATAATTAATTATATTAATAAGAAAACAAAAAGTAAGAATTCAATTGATTATAATAAAAAACGTATTAGAAAACACATCAAAAGTTTAGTAAATTGAAGCCTCGTAAAATTCACAAATTTTATAGTAAGTGATATTATCTAAATTTTGAGGTCTTAAGTTCAAATCTATAGAAAGTGTTTTAGATATATCTTCATAGTTCTTAAATAAAAATTGTAATGGTTTTTTTACCATTTTACGTCTGTTACTAAAAAAGATATTAGTAACATGCTCTAAGGATTTTGGGTCTTTTAATTTATGATATTTTTTTTTTGGAATAAAAACCAATAACGAACTATTAACTTTTGGTGGTGGGCTAAAACTATTAGGTTTTATATCAATTACTTTTTCAACTTTCATTCTCCAATTTGACAAAATTGATAATCTACCATAATTTTTAGTGTTAGGTTCTGCTATTATTCTCTCTGCAACCTCTTTCTGAAACATCAATACTAATTTTTTACAAAATTTATCTAAATTCCTTATTTTTATCCATTTTGCTAAAATTTGTGTAGAAATATTATATGGCAAGTTTCCAAATATGATCGAGTTCTCTTTCAGATAGTTTTCATAGGATACTTTCATCATATCTTTATTAATAATATTTAAGTCGTTGCTAAATTTTTTCTTTAAAATATCTACCAGCCTTTCATCTTTTTCTATTACTGTGATACTTTTCGGCTCTTTTGCAATAATTTTCTCAGTCAACGCACCATTTCCAGGGCCAAGTTCAATTATTTCATCTTTACTATCAATATTTCCTACTCCGATTATCAAATCAATAATTTTTTTATCGATAATAAAATTTTGACCTAAGCTTTTTTTTTTAAAAAACATTAGTTGATTTTATTCAAAAAGTTAAAAGCATAAAAAATTGAAGATGGGTCAGATTTATTTTTTCCAATCATCTCATAATTAGGACCATGATCTGGAGTAATTTTTATAAATGGCAAACCAATTGTAATATTGATTGCATTAAATTTAAATAAAGTCTTGATTGGAGTAAGTACTTGGTCATGGTACATGCCAATAACAACATCAAATGATTTAATATTTTTATCTAAAAAAAACGTATCAGCTGATAATGGTCCATAGATTTTGATTTTTTTATTTCTAAGATATTTAATTGCTGGAATAATTTCCTTTTTTTCTTCACTGATTTTATCCGTAGTTTCGCAATGTGGGTTTAATCCTAATACTGCTATTCTGGGATTTTTTTTTAAAGTGTTTTTATAAAATTCGTTAATTTTTGTTATTTTTGAAATTATCACTTTTTTTTTAATAAATTTATAAACATTTTTTAAAGGAATATGAGTTGTCAGAGGTGAAACAGATAGAAATTTATTATAAATTAACATTACAGGATCCTTTGATCTTGTTTTCTTTGCAATATATTCAGTAACCCCAGGAAATTTTTTTTTTAAAAAATGAGTTTTAGAAACTGGTCCATTAATAAGTATGACTGATTTATTATTTTTTAAAATTTCTACACATTTATCAAAACAACTTTCAATATAATTAGCTGAAGAACTTGATAAAATATCAAATGCTTTATTAAATTTATAATCAATATTTATTATATTAATAATACCTTGAGAGGATTGGTTTATATTAAAGATTTGTTTTAAATTCATTTTGTATCTGAGATAATTCATTTGTTTCTCAATTAATTTTTTACAACCAACAATAATTATTTTATTTTTGTTTTTTGTAAAACTACTTGATTTAAAATATTTAAATAAAATTTCAGAAAAAGTACTATTAGGTTCACCTAATACAATTAAAATAATTTTAGTATTCATTGATTTCTGAATTTTTTTTTAATTTTTTATAAAAAATTATTGAAAAATTATTTAATTGTCTATTTCTTTCTTCATTTATTATTTTTTTAAGTTGTTCGTCAAGATTAAATTCTTCTTTAAACTCTTTTTTGTCATTTAATTTAATTAATATGTAGCCACTTTGTATCTTTATTGGTCTTGTAATTTTATTAACCTCAAGTTCTCTTATTTCTTTATTTATTTTTTTTG
>CACGVB010000029.1 GCA_902576395.1 uncultured Pelagibacteraceae bacterium | reverse complement strand
GCAATTTTTTTAATTTTCTCTAAATCCTCACTCGTATAATTATGATGATCAGGAAATATAAACTTTCTTGATATTTTAAACTTATACTTATTAAGTGTGTTTTCAAACTCCTCTGGATTTCCAATCCCACAAAAATATAAGTAAGTTTTTTTTCTATTGAAGTTTTTTATGTTGATTGGAACATATTTGGAATAAAATATTTTACTATTAAACTTTTTTAATAATGATGAAAGTTTTGTATTTTTTTTTTCACCAACTAAAAAAATTGCGCTATATTTTTTTAATATTTCTAGTTTTTCCCTCAAAGGTCCCGCTGGAAGTAAATATCCATTACCGATACCATAAGTTGAATTAAAGCAAGCAATTGATATGTCATAATCTATTTTTTTATCTTGCAAACCATCATCTAAAATAGCTACATCGAATTTTTTTACCTCAGCTTTATCTAAGCTTATACCTCTATTTTCATCACTAATTAGCTTTCCATGAGCCTGAAGCATTTTTGTTTCGTCTAGTTGATCTAAATATCTTTTTTTAACAAATACTGTTCTAAACTTATTTTTTAAAATTTTATTTATTTGTATGCTTAGAGAAGTTTTTCCAGTTCCACCAATATAAATATTTCCCACACATATAGTTTTGATTTTATATTTTTTTCTAATTATTAAATTTTTACTAAAATTTATTAAAATAGTAAAAATCGTAAAAGGAGTTAATAAATATGAAATTAAATTTTTATCATTTAAATATGATGGTTTAATAATTTTCATTTAGATAAATTTTTCTATCTCGTATAAATTCTTATTTAGTATTTTATCTCCTAAATATTTTAACTTTCTATTAACAGTATTTTCTTGTAAAAAATTAATTTTTTGTTGAACAACAAATTTCATACTTTTTATCGAGTTTACTCTTCTTGAAATTTTCAATTTCTTTAACATTCCATAAACTTCTTTAAAGTTCTCTATATGTGGACCATATAAGATATAATTACCTCTCCTTGCTGACTCTAGAGGGTTCTGTCCTCCATGTGGTATAAGTGATCCTCCCAAAAATGTTATTTTAGAAAGTGAATAAAATTTTGCAGACTCTCCGTAAGTATCCACTATGTAAATATCTGTATTTTTGCTTAATTTTTTTGATGAGGTATGTAATTGGGAATTAAGACCAATGTTGTTTAATTCATAAAGTATTTCTTTTTTCCTGTTTATATGTCTTGGAATTATTATTGTAATCAGGTTTTTAATTTCTGACTTTAGTTCTTTATGTACTTTTCCAACGAATAGTTCTTCTGTTCGATGAGTACTTGCTGCACAAAAAATAACCTTTTTTGAAAATTTTTTTTTAAGAATTAAATTTACATTGTCTTTTTGCAATCCTCCAAAAAACTTTAAATTTCCTACTAGTTTTATTTTTTTTGTTCCTAATAATTTTAAATATTTTTTTGACTCTACATTTTGTGGCAAAGCAAGAGTTATTTTTTCAAAAATTTTTTTAGAAAAATTAGGGAAAAATTTCCATCTATTAAAAGATTTTCTTGTAATCCTTGCATTGAGAAGGATTAGTGGGATATTTTTTTTATGTAAATTATTAAACATATTTGGCCAAATTTCAGAGTCTACAAATATTGCTAATTTTGGTTTCCAGTGATTAATGAAACGTTTGGTTAAAAAATTTAAATCAAAAGGATAAAACTGATGAACAGTCTTTTTAAACTTAAATTTAGATAAAATATGCGAGGAACTGGTAGTTGATGAAGTAATTAAAATTCTTTTAATTCTTTTATCCACTTCAAATTTCCTTACAATTGGAATTATACTTAATATTTCACCTACACTTGCGCCATGTATCCAAATTGTTTCATTGGATTTATTTTTTTTTAGAAAAAATCCATATTTTTCCTTAAATCTGTTTTGATCCTCTTTTCCTAAAAATATCCTAATCAATACAATTAGTGGTGAAATTAATATTATCGGAAATAAAAATAAATTATAAATAACAAACATCAACTTTTGTTTATTTGTTTATTATAATAGTTTTTATAAGTATCAGACTTATTTAAGAGTTCCTCATGATTACCTGAATCCACTACCATACCCTTATCCATAACGTAAATTTTATCAGAATTTAAAATAGTTGAAAGTCTGTGTGCAATTACTACGGTTGTTTTATTTGAAGTCAATTTATCTAATGCTTGTTGTATTTTTTCTTCAGTTTCAGAGTCTAAAGATGAAGTGGCTTCATCTAAAAGAATAATTTTACTATTTTTTAAGAATGCTCTTGCGATAGAAAGTCTTTGTTTTTCTCCACCTGATAATCTTACTCCATTTTCTCCTATTAAGGTTTGATATTTATTTTCAAGTTTATCTATAAATTCTGAACACATTGAAAGCTTTGCAGCTTCATAAATCTCATTGTCGTTCGCTTCTGGTTTTGCATATTTTATATTATTGAAAATCGTATCATCGAACAAAGTCACATTTTGATCAACTATCGATATTTCTCTCCTTAAGGAAAATAAATTAACTTCTCTAATATTTTGTCCATCGATTTCTAATATTCCAGTTTTTGGATCATAAATTCTTGGAATTAAACTTAAAAATGTTGATTTGCCCGAACCACTTTGCCCAACCAGAGCGGTCATCTTTCCACCATTAATTTTAATATTTATATTTTTTAAAACTTTATTCTCTAAATTTGTGGAATAATTGAAATTTACATTCTTACAATCAATTGTTCCGTTTTTCAAATTTAAATTTTTTTTATCTTCATTAGTTCCAATTAAATTTGTCGTGTCAATTATTGGAAGTATTCTTTTACTTGCAGACAATCCCTGATTAACCCCAACATTTATAGTTGCTAGGGATTTTATTGGTTGATAAGCCAGCATCATTGCAGCTAAAAAAGAAAAAAAATTATTCAAGCTCAATTGGTCATTCATTATTAATTTACCAGAATAAAAAATTAGTATAGCGATCATAGTTCCTGTTAAAATCTCCATAACAGGTGTTGCTCTAATAAAGACAGACGATATTTTTATTGATTTTTCTTTTAGATCATTAACAAACTTTTCTGATCTGTCGTTTTCATACTTTTCTCTTTGAAAAATTTTGATAATTTTGTGATTTTTGAAAATGTCAATTAAATATTTATTTAAGTCCCCAGATTTTACTTGAGCCTCTGTTACTACTTTACCCATTCTTTTACCTAATTTTTTTGCAGTAAAAGATGCGAATGGAATCATAATGATGGCAATTAAAGACAATCTCCAATTTTGAATAAACATTACTGAAAGAAGTCCAATTAAAGTTAATCCATCTTTAAATAAAGTTAAGAAGGACGTACTTAGCATGCCCGTAATTTGATTTACATCAAAATTAAGATTTGAAATATATTTTCCAGTATGTTTGTTTTCTATATTTTCTGTGTCAGCCTTTATAAAAGACTTCAGCATGTTCATCTGTATCTCTTTTTTTACTTCCTCAGCAACTTTAATCATTGTAACCCTAGCTAAATAAAGTGAAACTCCTTTAGTCGCAAAGGCTAGAATTATTAATATGGGGATTATTAAAAGTAGTCCCTGATCTTTATTAATAAAAATTTTATCAATTGCTGGATCTAATAACCATGCAGTTGCAGATGTGCTGCCTGCAACCAATATAGAAAAAAAGACTGCTAGGAAAATTTTGTTTAAATATTTTTCCGTATAGTCTTTGTAAAGTCTTTTTAATATTTCAAGGTTAGACATTTAAATTATTTTTCCAATTAAAATATTAATAAATACAATAAGACCCAATAAATTATTGCTTTTAAATTTTACTAGACACATATTAGGGTTTGATACCTCAAGATTTTTTATTTGATAGAAGGTCAAATGAAAAAAAGTAATTACCAGAGATACAAAGTATGACACTTTAAAGTCCATTAAAAAACCAACTAAAATTAATGAAAGAAAAAAAAATATGTAACATAAAGAAATAAATTTTTTTGGGTTATTTTTAAATTTTATCGAGGTAGACTTAACTCCTATAATCTCATCATCTTTAATATCTTGATATCCATAAATAGTGTCGTAACCCAGTGTCCAAAATATGGCTCCAAAATAAAAAATAATTGGCACTAAGTTTATGCTGTTATTTATGGATATCCACGCAAGAATAAGACCGTAGTTAAATGTAATTCCTAAAAATAGCTGTGGCCAATATGTAAATCTTTTCATTAAAGGATAAGTAAATGCCAATGGCATAGATAATAGTGCCATCAAAATTGTGAATTTATTAAAATTAATCAATACCAAAAATGCTAATCCACATAAAATAAAAGAGTAAATTATCGCAAGCTTTACTGAAACTTTTCCTGATGCAATTGGTCTATTTTTTGTTCTCTCTACTTTTTTATCAAAATTTTTATCTACTATATCATTTATAATGCAACCAGCAGATCTCATTAGCATTGAACCAAGTAAAAATAGCAAAGAATAAAAATAAAATTTTTCTAATCCAGAATTAAAATTACAAGCAATAGTAAGACCCCATAGACAAGGCCAAAATAAAAGCATGTAGCCGATCGGTCTATCTAATCTTGTAAGTTCGATGAATAATTTGATGTTTTGCATAACAATTTACTTGTAAATAGCAAAGCAGAGTTTCATAATCAAATTGATTCGAATGAATATAGATTACACTGTTACTGCATTAATGTTTCCAGCAATACCGCTTATAATGAGTGTATATAGCAATCGATTTCATACCCTAAGTGGATTAATTAGAAAAATTCACGATGAGTATGTCTTTGAAAAACATACTCCCCCAGAGTGGAAAGATCAACTTATAAACCTAAACAGCAGAATTGGAGTATTAAAGTTTGCGATCATGTCAGCAGCATTTGGTTTTCTATTTAATATGCTGACTGTATTTGCTCTTTATTTAGAAAGTTTAATTGTAGCTAGAGTAATTTTTGGAACGTGCTGTTTGTCTATGATGATTTCAATTATATTTTTTATTAGAGAAATACAAATTTCTACTAAGGCTTTAAAACTCCATCTTTCTGATATGGATGTTCAATTTAAGGAATAATTACTGCTGGACCTGTAATTTTTCTTCCTTCCAAATCTTTATGTGCTTGAACAGCATCCTCTAATTTATACTTTTTATAAATTTCTATTTTTACATTTCCTGATGAAATTTGTTTAAATAACATATTAGCTGCTTCTTGTATTTCTTCACTGTTTGTGAAGTATTGATTCATTGCAGGTCTAACAAAATAAATACCTTTTGGTTGCAAAGATTTTGAAACAATAATTGGATCAAGTGGACCCGATGCATTTCCAAATGAAACCATTGTTCCTCTTAATTTTAAACATTCAATAGATTTATCGTATGTTGTTTTGCCCACACCATCATAAACAACTGAAACACCTTTACTATTTGTTAGTTCCAAAGTTTTTTTTGCAAAGTCTTCTTTGGAATAATTTATAACTTCATCACAACCATATTTTCTTGCTATTTCAATTTTTTCGTCACTACCAACCGTTCCAATAACTTTAAGTCCTAAACTTTTTGCCCACTGACAAAAGAATTGACCTACACCGCCGGCTGCCGCATGAAATAAGACAGTTTCACCCTCTTTTGGAACATATGTTTTGTGTAATAAGTAAAAAGTTGTCATTCCTTTTGTCATTGCACTCGAAATTTGCTCCAAATCAATATCATCAGGAACTTTGACAATATTTTTTGATGTGTAATTTCTGTGAGTTGAGTAAGCACCTAAAGGAGCTGCAGCATATGCAATTTTATCTCCAACTGAAAAATTTGAAACATTTGAACCAACTTCTTTGATTATGCCTGCTGCTTCCATTCCAATCCCAGTTGGTAATTGAAGAGGGTATAAACCCGACCTATGATAAGTGTCTATATAATTTAAACCAATTGAAACATGTTCGATTTGAACTTCATCTGCACTAGGTTTTTCTAAAGTTATATCTTCTAGTTTAAGAACTTCAGGTCCACCTGTATTTGTTACTTTAATAGATTTCATTTTACAAATGTACCTTTATGATAATCCTCGACTGCTTGCAAGATTTCTTGTTTAGTATTCATAACAAATGGACCACCTCTAGCAATTTGCTCACCTATTGGT
>CACGVB010000028.1 GCA_902576395.1 uncultured Pelagibacteraceae bacterium | reverse complement strand
TATCAGACTCTGGTAAATCTCCCCATTCTATAACCTCTACTTCTTCAAACAATTCTTTCAAATGATCAGCTTTTTTTTTAGTTCTATTACTTACAAATATTTTAGATACATTCATCCTTTGTAATGCACAAATAATTGAAGGCACAACTCCACCAGCACCTAATATCAAAACTGTTTTATCGCAAACATCGTAATTTATTTTTTTTATGCTTAGTTCAAATCCGTCTATATCTGTATTATTTCCAATTAAATTACCCTTATCGAATGAAATGGTATTTACTGATTGAGTCCTTAAAGCATCACCACTTAAAATATCCAAGTAAGGTATTATTGATTTTTTAAATGGGACTGTAACATTCAAACCATCTAAGTCCCCTTTTTTAATAGAAGTACATAATTCAGATAAATCTTCTGAAGTTGCCTCTAGTTTTCCATAAATTCCATTCAAATTATATGATTTTAACCAATAGTTATGAAGTTTTGGTGATAATGAATGTTCAATGGGATTCCCTATTACTAAAAATTTTTTCATTTCTGAAGATCTAAATACTCCTTAATTTTTTTGATAGGAAGACCCATTATTGTGTTTTCATCTCCGTCAATATTTGAAAATAATTTTTTTCCCTCTCCTTCAATTTGATAAACATTGTATGAATACAATTTTTCGTCACTTATTTTACCAAGATACTCTATTAATTCATTTTCAGAAAAATGTTTCATTGTTAAATAAGCTTTGTCTGTGTAATTCCAAACCATTGAGCCATTTTTAGATATACAAACCGAACTTATTAAAGAGTGTTTTTTGCCGTTTAGTTTTTTTAAAATTTTAAGTGCATCATCCCTACTTTCTGGTTTTGATATTAACTCACCAGTCAAATCAATTACACTATCTGCACCTAAAACTAAGCTATTATTAATTTTTTGACTTACTTTATTCGCTTTTAATTCAGCCAGATTTTTTGAAATAATTTCTGGAGAAGCTCCCTCTTTTAACAAACTTTCTTTAATTGGTAATTCATCTACATTTGATACTTCAACACTACAGAGAACATTATGATTATCGAGTATTTCTTTTCTGACTTTACTCTTTGAGGCTAAAATGATGTTAGGCATTTTTCTTATTTTTTATTTCATAAATCTTAATTACTGATGCTGCTGTTTCTTCTACTGATTTCCTTGTTACATCTATCGTCGGCCAATTATTCTCTTTGAATATTTTCCTAGCACTATTTAACTCATCTTTAATCTTATCGATATTTACATATTCGCTGTTTTGATCTTCCTTTAAAGAAGTTAATCTATTTTTTCTTAAATCATACAATCTTTCTGCTTCGGTCACCAAGCCAACAACACACGGACTGAAATTTTTTTCTGTGATTTTGGGTGGTATAGAATTTTTATTTACTAAAGGAACATTTGAAGTTTTAAATCCCCTATTAGCTAAATAAATAGACGTTGGAGTTTTGCTTGTTCTACTCACTCCTAGTAAAATAATATCTGATTTTTCTATATCGTCTGTTTGATTGCCATCATCATGGTTCATGGTAAACTGAATGGCTTCAATTCTATCGTAATACTCTTCATTTAAAATATGTTGTCCGCTTGGCTCGTGTGATGCTTTTTGGTTTAGAATTTTTGAAAAATTTAAGATTAAATCTCCTAGGACCCCGAAACATGGTATTGCTCTTTCATATGCTTTTTCTGTAAGATATTTTGCAAGCTTACTATTTACTATAGTATATAAAATTATTGAGTTTCTATCTTTTTTTGCTTGCTTTAAAATGCTTAAAGTTTGACTTTCGGTTCGTGTAAAAGAAAAATGGTTTGTCTCATATTCAAAATTTGGAAATTGGGCTTTTAAAGCTAAAAAAATTCTATCAAGGGTTTCACCAGTAGAATCTGATATTAGGTAAATTTGGTATAAGTTTTTCATGTATAAGCTGTTTATAAACTATTAGTAATATAAGAAAATTGTGTATTTGATAACAAAGATGCTCAAAGTTAGTTTTTTTACCTCACAATTAACTTAATAATAAATTGTGAGTACAGTTATACATAATTTTTATAACAAGCTAGAAATGATAATTAAGCTTGAAAATCCTTGGTAATTTAACATTTGAACTGTTAATAAATAGTTAACTAAGTGTGTTAATTGATTAATTTACGTTATTCACAATACATAATACTAATAAAACAATTAATATATATCTAATTATATGAACCCCATAACTAAGTGTATTAGAAATAAAGATACTAAAGTTAATCCTATATGGATGATGAGACAGGCTGGAAGATATTTACCTGAATTCAGAGAAATTAGAAAAGATAACCAAGATTTTATAAAATTATGTTTAAATAGTGATTTGGCATCTGAAATTACTCTCCAGCCTATAAAAAGATTTGGATTTGATGGAGCTGTAATATTTTCTGATATTTTAATGTTGCCTTATGGTTTAGGCCAGAAAGTTGAATTTGAAAAAAACTTTGGTCCTAAATTAGGTGAAATAGATTTAGATAACATTAAGAATGTAGATGAAATTAATTTCACAGAAAAAGTTTACAAAGTCTATAAAGCAATTTCTAAAACATCACATGACCCTTTAATGGATAATAGAGATGTAATTGGATTTGTTGGGGCTCCGTGGACTATTCTTGTGTATATGATAAATAGATCATCTCCAAAGAAAGGATTAACAGCTGAATTCTTTAAAGATGATTTTTTAATAAATAGATTACTAGGAATAATTGAAAAATTCCTAAAAGTTCATATAAAAAATCAAGTTAATGCCGGTGCTAAAGTAATTCAAATATTTGATAGTTGGGCTGGATTACTAGAAGATAAAATTCCTGAATATGTTTACATACCTACATTAAATATTGTTGAATATGTTAAACAATTAGGAGTTCCTGTCATTTGTTTTCCAAGAGGCATTAAAGATTACAAAAATTTTTGTGAAATAGTAAAACCTGATGCAATAAATATTGACTATGATGTAGATCCAAAAAAAATAATTAATGAGATTAATATACCAGTACAAGGAGGTCTTGATCCTAAAATTTTATTAACTGATAAAGAAACGCTGCAAAGAGAATCTGAAAAATATCTTAATATTTTTAAAGATCATCCATATATTTTTAACCTAGGTCATGGAATTCTCCCTGAAACCAAAATTGAAATGGTTGAAGAACTAATTAAAATTGTAAGAAATTTCAAATGAGCCCAGAACACCCAAAAGTTAATTTCGGTAAAACGGGGATTTTAATTATAAATCTTGGTACACCAGATACTACAAACTGGCTAGATATAAGAAAATATCTTAAAGAATTTTTATCTGACAGAAGAGTTATCGAGGTAAATCCTATAATTTGGCAAGTAATACTTAACGTATTTATACTTACCTTTAGACCTTCTAAAACAGCAAAAGCTTATAAAGAAATATGGATGAAAGACAAAGATATGTCACCGCTTAGATATTTTACAGAAAGACAAGCAGAAAAATTATCTGAACAAATTGGTAATGAAAAAATAATAGTCGACTTTGCCATGAGGTATGGAAATCCGAGTATTAAAAGTAAAATACATAAACTCCATAAAGAGGGATGTGAAGACTTAATCATATTACCTCTTTACCCACAATATGCAGCCGCAACAACAGCAACTGTGTGTGATGAGGTATATAGAACTTTAATGAAAATGAGATGGCAACCAAATCTTAAAATTATTCCACATTATGAGTCTGAACCTCTTTACATAGAAGCAATAAAAAATAGCATTGTCAAAAAGATAAATGAAATAAATTGGAAACCGGATTTAATAATTGCATCCTATCACGGAATACCAAAAAAATATTTTGATAAAGGTGATCCATATCATTGCTATTGTCACAAAACTACCAGACTGATATCAGAAAAATATTCTGATATTGAAGTAAAGACTACTTTTCAATCAAGATTTGGTCCTCAAGAATGGTTACAACCTTATACTGATAAAACATTTGAATCTTTACCGAAAGAAGGCAAGAAAAATATTTTAGTTATTTGTCCAGGATTTGCATCTGACTGTGTAGAAACTTTGGAAGAAATATCTATACAAGGAAAAGAAAATTTTATTAAATCAGGTGGAGAAAATTTTGAAATGGTGCCTTGTTTAAATGATAATGGGGATCATATTTCTTTGATTAAACATCTTATAATGAAAAATATATAATGCATGAGTGGATACCTACTATTTAAATCTTTACACTTAATAGCAGTAATATCTTGGATGGCCGGTCTTTTATATTTACCAAGAATATTCGTATACCACGTTGAAAATTTTGAAAAAGAACAAGCAACTGAAATTTTCGAGACAATGGAGAGAAAACTTTATAATTACATAATGCGACCAGCAATGATTTTGTCTTGGCTATTTGGTATTATATTGATTTGGATCAATGGCATTGATAGTTTTGGTTATTTATGGTTACAAATCAAGATTGTGTTAGTTGTAATTTTAACAATTTACCATGAATATCTTGGAAAATGTATGCGTTTACTAAAACTAAAAGAAAATACAAAATCACCTAAATTTTTTAGGATTATTAATGAAATACCAACAATTTTGCTGATTTTTATTGTTTTTATTGTAGTTTTTAAACCTATCTAGGGTTGAAATTTTTAAATCAGTATATATATTTATTTTATCTTTAATAAATACTTCCACACATGAACATTCAAGAATTAAAAGAAAAAAGCTCTGAAAAGTTGATTACTGAAGCTGAAAAACTAGGTATCGAAAACGCAAGTACTCTAAGAAGACAAGAAATTTATTTTGCAATTTTAAAAAAACTTGCAGAAAAAGGAGAAGAAATTACTGGGGGTGGAGTTTTACAATTACTCCAAGATGGATTTGGTTTCCTGCGAGCGATGGAATCGAATTACTTGCCAGGAGCGGACGATATATATGTAAGCCCAAGCCAGATAAGAAGATTTGGCCTTAGAACCGGTGACACTGTTGAGGGACCAATAAGATCTCCAAAAGATGGGGAAAGATATTTTGCGCTTTTACAAGTAAGCAAAATTAATTTTGAAGAACCAGATAAATTTAAACATAAAATAGCTTTTGATAATTTAACTCCTCTTTATCCAAATAAGCAACTAGGAATGGAAGTTGAGTCAAATAAAATTGAAAAGAAACCTGATTTAACTCCAAGGTTAATCGATTTAGTTAGTCCAATTGGGAAAGGTCAAAGATCATTAATTATTTCTCCACCAAAGGCTGGTAAAACAATGATTTTACAAAGTATAGCTAACTCTATAACAGCAAACCATCCTGAGTGTTATCTTATGGTTTTATTGATTGATGAAAGACCAGAAGAAGTTACAGACATGCAAAGAACAGTTAAAGGTGAGGTTATAAGTTCAACTTTTGACGAGCCAGCTCAACGGCATGTCGCTGTTGCTGAAATGGTTATTGAAAAAGCCAAAAGACTTACAGAGCATAAAAAGGATGTTGTAATACTTTTAGACTCTATAACAAGATTAGGAAGAGCCTATAATGCGGTTGTCCCAAGTTCAGGAAAAGTTTTAACAGGTGGTGTAGATGCTAATGCTCTGCAGAGACCTAAACGTTTTTTTGGAGCAGCCAGAAATATTGAAGAAGGTGGATCATTAACAATCATAGCAACTGCTCTTATTGATACAGGAAGTAGAATGGATGAAGTAATTTTTGAAGAATTTAAAGGAACTGGAAATAGTGAGACAATTTTAGATAGAAAAATATCAGAGAAAAGAATTTACCCTGCAATTGATATCACTAAATCAGGAACAAGAAGAGAAGAATTAATTTTCGACAAAAATGATCTTCAAAAAATGAACGTTCTAAGAAGAATTATTGCCCCCATGGGATCAATGGATGCAATCGATTTCATTAATTCAAAATTGAAGACCACAAAAAACAATGCTGAGTTTTTTAATTCAATGAATAAACCGTCTTAATTATTTTAAATAACCTAAATTTTTCATCTCTCTTTCAAATTTATTATTAATCTCTTCTGAAACGTTTTTATCCAATATCTTTTTCCAATTATTTTTAGGGCCTAAATTAAAAAATTTATTTTTCTTTCCTTTATTGTTAATTGAGCTTTCTACAAAACCGTAATCTTTTTCCATTTCTTTCAATCTTTCAAAAGAACTTAAATTAATGGCAGTATTGATTTGGTCTTCACTAAAGTTTAATTTCATCAAATTTCCTAAAAATATTGCAATTTTACCAAATTCTTCTTTAGGATTTTCTAAAAGATCTTCGTATCTAACTAGAAGGTAATTAAATTTCATATTTCTCCATGATTTGTAATGTGTCCCCCATGAACCAATAATTTGTGGAAGTGGGTATTTAGTATCCTTCTCTGTATATTTTTGCTGTTCTTGATCAGATAATGTTAAAATTTGTTTTTCGTTTAGAATGAAATTTTTTGCTTCTTCAATAGAAGAAAAATTGTAATGATTTTTTACAGAGGTAATAACATTTCTTGGATCTCTTACAATATGAATTGTACCAAGTGTATTTTTATTATTAGTAAAAGAATATCCATTTAAGCTGCCAAGCATATTGTGAGTTTTAAAAAATCTTAAACTTTTATTTGAATTAGCTTTTTCTTGTGATGTAATCCAGTTTTTTGCTACTTCATTAAGATCTGAGTAATTAGATATTAAATCTTTAAATTGGTTAACATGCGGATATGCTGTTATAGCTTTGAGATGGTTTAAATTTAATTTTGTTTTTTTACCCATCAATAAAGAAATAATATAAAATCTTAGCCAAGTGTTTCCACTTTTAGGATAAGATGCTAACCAAATTATCATTAATAAAATTATATAATTTTGGATAATATAAAACTATAATAATTCATATGACAATATATGCCCTATCATCTGGAGCTGGAATTTCAGGTGTAGCTGTTATTAGAGTCTCTGGAAACGGGACTAGGGAAATTATTCAAAGTCTCATTAAAGATAAACTGCCCCCACCAAGATTGGCAACACTAAAAAAAATCAATAAAATCAACACTTCTGAACTGATTGATGAGGGACTATTATTATGGTTTCCAGGCCCTGAGAGCTACACAGGTGAAGATATGGCTGAATTACATGTCCACGGTAGTATTGCTGTAATTCGATCAATTTTAGACCAACTATCCAATTTAG
>CACGVB010000027.1 GCA_902576395.1 uncultured Pelagibacteraceae bacterium | reverse complement strand
TGAAAGTAGTTTGGTTGGATGGCACTTTCAAAAGAACGAAAATTATAAGACTATTTTACTTTTTCATGGCAATGCTGGCAAACTTGATAATCGTATTTATAAGTTAAATGAATTTTCAAAAATGAATGTTAACTATTTGATATTCGCTTATAGGGGATTTAGTGGAAATGATGGAAAACCTTCAGAAATAGGCCTTTATGAAGATGCTTTGGCAGCAAAGAAATGGCTAAATTCAAAGAAAATTGAAGATAAAAATATAATCTTGTACGGGGAGTCGTTGGGTACAGCAATTGCATTAAATCTAGCACAAGATTATTCTTTTAGTGGTGTGATATTAGAGTCACCGTTCACATCTATGGAAACACTAGCAAAAAGTTATTATCCATATTTGCCAGTTAAATATTTGTTAAAAGATAAATACAATTCGATTATCAAATTGAATAAAAATACATCTCCAATTCTTGTAATGCATGGTATGAAAGATAAAATTGTGCCATTTAAAATGGGAAAAGAAATTTATGATAAATTTAAAGGAAAAAAATCAAGTTTTTTTGTTGAAAATGATGATCATATGATGGATTTTAACGAAAATCTCATAAACTCAATTGAGTTATTTATTACAGAATTAAATTAAGACACAATTCAAACAAATATTAAGCAACTTTATATTTTTAAAGTCATATATGGTAAGAATTTTATCTATATTAATTATAATTTTTTTTTCAAATTTTTCTTACGCTGAAATTAGCAACGAAACTAGGAATAAATATTTTTATGTTGGTAAAATGAAATCATATAATAGTCAATTTACATTATATTTCAAAACAAGAGACAAAGCCATTTTAGCTAGAGGAGAAGATGCAAACTATATTAATGATTATCCACAAGATCTATATATTTATAATCATAATTCAAAAGAGGATTTCCCTTTACTAACATATGAATGGTTTCCTAAAAAAGTTAAAAAACTTGTAAAAAATTATAACTATCCAGTTTTTCCTGAGGACTTTGCATATTATTTAATGAAAGATAATAATACTTTAATTTTAGTAAGTGGTAAAAAAAATTTTCATCAAAATCTAGAATATAATATTCAGTCTAAAAAATTAAAAAATTTCGAGAATGACGGGAAACTAAATTTCATTATTTCAAGTTATGCAAAAGTTTGTGGATATGAAACAAATAAGAATAATTTTGAATGTTCTATTGAAAAACCTCTAATTTCTAAAAATCTAATTAATTAAATTGAGTAAATGCATCTGCAAATTGTTCAGCATTGAAAATTTGTAAATCGTCTTCTTTTTCTCCAAGTCCAAGGCCTAAAATTGGAACCTTATATTTTTTTGAAATGGCAATTAGTACTCCTCCTTTTGCTGTCCCATCAAGTTTTGTCATAATTAAACCAGTAATTTTTATAATTTTATCAAATTCTTCAAGTTGATTTATTATATTTTGCCCGGAGGTTGCATCTAGAACTAAAACAACATCATGAGGTGCACTTTCATCTGTTTTTTTTATAACATTTGCAATTTTTTTGAATTCATCCATTAAATTTTTCTTATTTTGCAATCTGCCAGCGGTATCAATTAGTACCCGTCTAATATTGTTATTTTTTGCATGTTCTATCGCTTTGTAAGCTACTGAGGCAGGGTCAGACCCTGGATTTGATTTGATAATTGTCGCTCCAATCTTATCAGACCAAGACTCTAATTGTTCTATTGCTGCTGCCCTAAAGGTATCACAAGCAGAAAATATTACTTCTGAGCCGTTATCTTTAAATATTTTACCAATTTTACCGATAGTAGTCGTCTTACCTACCCCATTTACACCAGAAATTAATGTTACGTTTAAATTTTCTTTATTTTCAAAAAAATCTTTTCTTTCTAAGGGTACCATTAACTCTAAAATATATTCTTTTAAAATAGCATTTATTTCCTCAACCGCATTTATCTTAGGATCAATTTTTTTTTGAGAGATAATATTTTTTATTTCAGCTGAAGCGTCAATGCCAACATCAGAACTAATCAAAAATTCCTCTATTTTGTTTAATGTTTCATCATCAATTTCTTTTTTTACTATTATATCTCTAAGCCCTGAGGAAATATTATCAGCACTTTTTTTAAAACCTAATTTAAACTTTTCGAAAATACCCATTAGATATTTATATCTATTTCTCTGATACTAGATACAGGTCCTTTCATATGAATTTGTTGACTTTCATCAATAGAAATTATTAATTTTCCTAAACTGAATTCAATTTCAGTTCTAGAATTTTCTAATTTTTCTAAATTTGCAGCCACTGCTGTTGCGCACGCAGCAGTTCCACATGCTTTTGTTAAACCTGCACCTCTTTCCCAAACTTTAATTTTATAATGATTTTTATTTAATTTTTGAGCAAGGGTGAAATTACATTTTTCCGGAAAAAATTCATGATTTTCGATCTCAGGTCCAATTTTTTCTAAATTGAAATTTTCTACATCATTTACAAAAAAAATAGCATGAGGATTACCTACGTTAATAGCTATACCGCCACTCACTGCTTGGTTATTGTTATCTTCTATAATAATTCCTAAATTTTTAGTGTCTAGTTTTTTAGATAAAGGAATTTCATTCCAATTAGTTTTTGGTACACCAATTATTGTTTCAACTTGACCATCATCAAGTAACTTTGAATTCAACTGTTTTGATGCTACTTGAACGCTTATATTTTTTGTATTTTTTTCTTTTGATAATAAAAAGGCTACACATCTTGTACCATTTCCACATGCGTCAGCTGCCGAACCATCAGAATTATAAAACTCTAGATCAGCATCAGCATTATCACTGTTGTTAATATAGACTAGTTGGTCACAACCAATAAAATTTCGATCACAAATTTTAATAATTTGATCCTTGTTTAATTCCACATTATTTGACCTATTATCAATAATTACAAAATCATTTCCAAGACCATCCATTTTAAAAGCTTTAAATTCCATATACTTCAGTATTTAACTTATTTATTGACATTTTGAACCTCTATTATAATTTATCGCCGTTTCCGCAAAATACAGCAATTTGCGGTGTCTTTGGTAACAAAGAGATCGACACCAGTCAGCGAGAGTTCGCCCACTGGTGCGATACTTGCTGGATGTGATTATGTTTGAAAATTTAACAAATAAATTTGAAGAAATATTTTCTTCTTTAAAAAAGGTGCCTTCGCTTGATGAAAAGCAAGTAGATGAGGGTTTAAGAGAGATTAGGCTTGCTCTTTTAGAAGCGGATGTATCTTTAGAAGTTGTAAAAGAATTTATAAATAGAGTGAAACCCAAAGCTCTTGGTCAAGAGATCGTCAGATCTACTTCACCAGGACAGATGGTAGTTAAAGTTGTTAACGATGAGTTAATTTCTTTCTTAGGGGATAAAAATTCTGATATTGAATTAAATGCTGTACCTCCTGTTCCAGTAATGTTAGTTGGGTTACAGGGTTCTGGAAAAACTACAACTACAGCTAAGTTAGCAAGATTTTTAGAGGTTAACAAAAAGAAAAAAGTTATGATGGCTAGTCTAGACGTTTACAGACCTGCTGCACAAGAGCAACTAAGACTTTTGGGTGAGCAAAATAATATAATAACACTTCCAGTCATCAAAGATCAACTTCCTGCAGATATTTGTAGAAGAGCGATTAGTGCTGCTAATCTTAATGGAGCAGATGTAATTCTATTTGATACAGCTGGAAGGACTCAGATTGATTTACAAATGATGAGTGAGATTAAACAAATTGAAAGTATTGTAAATCCATCAGAAACAATTCTTGTCGCAGATTCTTTGACTGGCCAAGTAGCAGCTAATGTAGCTAAAGAATTTAAAAGTACTGTTAATCTGACAGGTATTATTCTTACAAGATCAGATGGTGATGGAAGAGGTGGAGCAGCGTTAAGTATGAAATATGTTGCAGATGTTCCAATTAAATTTTTAGGAGTTGGTGAAAAGATAGAAAATTTTGAAGTTTTTCACCCAGACAGAATTGCCAATAGAATTTTAGGTATGGGAGATATTGTTTCCCTGGTTGAAAAGGCTGCAGAAGATCTAGATGAAGAAAAATTAAAAAAAACAGAGGAAAAATTAAAAAAAGGTCAGTTCTCGTTAGAGGATTATCTTACTCAGCTAAGACAAATGAAAAAAATGGGTGGTATTGAAGGTATTATGTCTTTTTTGCCTGGTGTTTCAAAAGTTAAATCTCAAATGGATCAAGCTGGAGTGGATGAAAAAATAATTACTCAAAACGAGGCGGTAATATTATCTATGACTAAAAAAGAGCGTGAAAATCCTAAGATTATAGATGGTTCTAGAAAAAAAAGAATTGCTAATGGCTCAGGAACAGACGTAGCCACTATCAATAAATTGCTTAAGCAATTTAAGATGATGTCAGAAATGATGAAAAAAATGTCTAAAGGAAATACAAAAGGGATGATGGATAAAGGCATACCACCAGAACTTTTTAATCAATTAAAATAAATAGGAGAACAAATGTTAAAGATGCGTTTATCAATGGGAGGAACTAAGAAGAGACCCGTATATAAGATAGTGGTTGCTGATAGCAGATTTCCAAGAGATGGAAGGTTTATAGAAAAACTAGGTTTTTTTAATCCTCTAATTCCAAAAGAAAAAAAAGAAAGAATGGGATTAGATGTTGAGAGAGTTAAGTATTGGCTGGGTCAAGGGGCACAACCAACAACTAGAGTTGCAAGATTATTAGGAGAAAATGAGATTATGCCTATGCCAGCAAAAGGTAATAATCCTCAAAAAGCAATTCCAAAAAAAGATAGAAAGAAAACTGATGAGGGTAGTGAAGCTAAAGCAGATGCTCCTAAAACAGAAGCTCCAAAGGAAGAAGCTAAAACAGAAGAGCCAAAAGCAGAAGCTCCAAAAGAGGAAGCTAAAACAGAAGCTCCAAAGGAAGAAGCTAAACAAGAAGCTCCGAAGGAAGAAGCTAAATAGAATAATGTTTTTGTCTAGAGTATTTACGTTGTATCCTGAATATTTTCCAGGTTATTTGAGTAAAGGTCTTTTTGGAAAGTCAAAAGGAAAAGAATGGGATTTAGAAACAGTAAACATAAGAGATTATGCATTAGATAAACATAAAACTGTTGACGACACTCCTTATGGTGGCGGAAATGGAATGATTATGAAAGCAGATGTTTTAGCAAATTCATTAGACGCAAATATCAAGACTAAAGAAAAAACCCTTTATTTAAGTCCAAGAGGAAAAGTTTTTAATTCTAAACTTGCAAGAGAGTTTTCAAATGAAAAAACAATCAATTTAATTTGTGGTCATTTCGAAGGAGTAGATGAAAGAATACTAGAAAGTAGGGATATTGAAGAGATTAGCATTGGTGACTTTATATTATCAGGGGGTGAAGTTGCTGCATTTGTACTAACAGATTCTATTCTAAGATTTATTCCAGGGATTCTAGGTAATATTAATTCCTCAAGAGATGAGAGTTTTGAGAATGGCCTTCTTGAATATCCGCAATTCACAAAACCTCAAGTTTGGGAGGAAAAAAAGGTCCCAAATGTGCTGATTTCAGGTGATCACGCCAAAATTAAAGACTGGCGTTTATCCCAATCTGAGGCTATAACACGCGACCGAAGACCAGACTTATGGCAAAAATATAAGAAAAATTAAAATGAAAAATATTGAAGAAATAAACAGATCAAATTTAAACAAGATTATTTCTGAGAGAAAACATCCTGATTTTTTCCCTGGAGATATCGTTAAAGTTGGGGTTAGGATAACTGAGGGTAAAAGAGACAGAATTCAATATTTTGAAGGTGTATGTATCGCAAAAAAGAGTAGAGACATCAATTCATCTTTTACTGTTAGAAAAATTTCTTTTGGTGAGGGAGTAGAAAGAACTTTTGCATTATACAGCCCAATTGTAGATACAATAAAAGTTGTAAGATCAGGAAAAGTAAGAAGAGCAAAATTATACTATCTAAGAGATAGAACTGGTAAATCTGCTAGAATAGCTGAAAAAATTAAGAAGACTATTGGTATTGATTTAGAAACTAAAATTAATGAAGTTACTGAGGAAAACGTAATGCCATCAACTGATCCTCAAACAGAAGCTCCTAAAGAAGAAGTTAAAGCAGAAGCTACTAAAGAAGAAGTTAAAGCAGAAGCTCCTAAAGAAGAAGTTAAAGCAGAGCCTGTAAAAACAGAAGAACCGAAAGAAAATCAAGAACAGAAAAAATAATTTTTTTCTAAATGCCTTTTACAACTTACGATAAAATTTGGAACGATCATCTAGTTGATCAACAACCTGATGGTACATCACTTTTGTTTGTAGATAGACATTTAATTCATGAAGTTACAAGCCCTCAAGCATTTGAAGGCCTAAGAAATTCAAACAGAAAAGTAAGACACCCTAAACTAACGCTTGCTGTTGCAGATCATAATGTTCCAACAACTGATAGGTCAAAAGGTATTGAAGATGAGGACTCGAGAATTCAAGTTGAAACTTTAAATAAAAACTGTAAGGAATTTGGTGTCGAGATATTTGGAATGGACGATAAAAGACAAGGTATTGTCCATATTATAGGACCCGAACAAGGTTTTACTCAGCCTGGAAATATTATTGTTTGTGGTGATAGTCATACTGCAACTCATGGAGCATTTGGAGCTTTAGCTTTTGGTATAGGAACTTCTGAAGTAGAACACGTTTTAGCAACACAAACTTTAGTTCAGAAAAAATCTAAAAACTTTAGAATTAGCGTAAATGGTTCATTACCTATTGGCGTAACATCAAAGGATGTCATCCTGCAGATAATTGGAAAAATAGGAACGGCTGGTGGTACTGGTTATGTGATTGAGTATGCCGGTAACCTTATATCTAATCTAAGTGTTGAACAAAGAATGACGATTTGCAACATGACGATTGAAGGTGGGGCAAGAGCAGGACTAATTCAACCAGATGAAAAGATATTTCAATATTTAAAAGGTAAACCAATGTCACCAAAAGGAGAAAACTGGGAAAAAGCTTTGGAATATTGGCATAAATTGAAATCTGACAATGATGCAAACTTTGATAAAGAATTAACGTTAGATGGATCTCAAATTAAACCAATGGTAACTTGGGGAACATCTCCCCAGGACGTGGTTGAAATAGACGGTAAAGTTCCCAATCCTGAAAGTGAAACTGACCCAGATAGAAAAAATTCAATTAACAGATCATTAAATTATATGGGATTAAAACCAAATACGAATATTCAAGATATTAAGATTGATAAAGTTTTTATAGGAAGCTGCACTAAC
>CACGVB010000026.1 GCA_902576395.1 uncultured Pelagibacteraceae bacterium | reverse complement strand
CTTACTCTTTCAATTGAAAATGAAACTGACTTATCAAACTCCTCATGATTTTCGTGATAGTCTGCAAAAATTTTTATCAAGTTAATTTTTGAAAGAGACCTTGCTAGTCCCCACATTAAATTTTGCATACCTCCTAATTCAGGAGGAAAATTTCTAGTTATTACTAAATACATTAATTATTAAAACCATTTAATACTACAGCCCATACTAGGAAATTGTTCATCTGGACCATTGTTATTTTTTGCAATCATTTTCATGGCTTTTTTAAGTTCGCTATCTCCACTTTCTATTGGTTTCAAATTTTTCAACTCTCTTATTCTTCCTCTATATTGAAGCTCAAGATCTTTATTGTATCCAAAAAAATCTGGAGTACAGACTGCACCATAAGTTTTTGCTACTTCTTGAGTTTCATCAATTACATATGGAAAATTAAAATTATGTTGTTTTGAAAATTTAATCATATTATCGAATGAGTCTTCTTTATATCTTTTTGGGTCATTTGACATTATTGCTATAGATTTAATTCCATCATTTTCTAATTCTTTACAATCTTCGACAACATTGTTTATGACAGCTAATACATATGGACAGTGATTACAGATAAACATTATTAGCGTTCCATTTTCACCCTTTGCATCATTCAGGGAAATTATTTTATTTTCTATAGATTTGAGTTCAAAGTTATAAGCTTTTTTGCCGAAGTCACATATTGGTGTTTTGGTTAATGCCATGTTAAAAGACTATATAATTTATGTTTTACGATTTAAAAGATAAAAAACCAAAAAACCTTGGCGAAAATTGGGTGGCACCAAACGCTGTTATAATTGGTGATGTAACATTAGAGAAAAACTCTAGTGTCTGGTTTAATGCAACATTAAGAGGTGATATAGAAAATATTTATTTAGGAGAAGGGTCAAATGTTCAAGATGGAAGTGTTTTGCATACAGACCCAGGTTATCCATTAATAATTGGAAAGAATGTAACAATAGGTCATTTAGTAATGCTTCATGGCTGCACAATTGATGACAATTCTTTAATTGGTATCGGAGCTGTAGTTCTCAATAAAGCTAAAATTGGAAAAAATTGTATCATTGGAGCCAAATCATTAATTACAGAAAATAAAGATATTCCAGATAATTCTTTAGTAATGGGCTCACCTGGAAAAATAATTCGTCAGTTAACTGTTGATGAAATTGAGGCGGTAAAGCAAAATGCTATTAGATATCAAGAAAACTGGAAAAAATACTCTAAATCTGTATTTTAAAGAAATGAAAAAAAAGATAATTATATTTTTTATACTATTTTTATTTTCATCTCTATCTTTTGCCTCAGACGAAAAACCTGGAAGATATTTTAAAGATCAACCTGATGTTTCAGATGAACCACAAGTACATTTTATATACCTACTAAATAAAGATAGTGAGGATAATGAATGGGACATTAGTGGAAAAATGGAGAAAGAGTTATTAGAGGCGAATGAAAAAATGCTTGAAATGACAAAAGGTAATCAAAAATTTAGATATGATATTAGGGAAGATGGAAAAATGGATATTTCTTTTGTTAGATTGGATAAACAATACAAAGGAAACTATAATATGGAATACCCTGATGCATATTTAACAAAATTAGGTTTTAACAGTCCAAATAAATTGTATTTTGCATGGGTAGATGTAGGGCATAGAGATGGTGGACAAGGAAGTGTACATCATGGATATATTTTTTTAAAAAGTAAATATAACCCAAGTAAAAATAAAAGAATTCTAATTACCTTACATGAATTAATGCATGTAAATGGATTTGCTTGGCCATGCACAAAAGGAGCTAAAAAATCACATAAGTTCGGGACAATAATTGGAGGGCCTGACGGGGGAGACAAGTATAATTTGGGCTCGTCATTGTATAATCATAAAGATCCTACTTGTCCTGATTTTAAAGATTCTGTTTTTTTAGAACCGACTTCTAGTACACCATTTAATCCTGTATACTTGAAATGTGCAATGGCTGCAGAGGTTGGTCGAGGTATTTCTCCTGATAGTAATTATGAATGGAGAGATAGATATTCTCATAAAAAACTAAAAAAAATTAAAAAGAAAAGAACTTGGTGTACATATAATAGATATAAAGATTTCAATAATTTCTAGAGATGAAAAAAATATCAATATTATTTATTTCATTAATTTTAATAATTTCAAATGCATATGCTGATAAATGCTATGATAGCGACACAACTCCAATAATTTTAGATAGCGATAAAAAACTAGGTAGATTTTTCGAAGATCAACCAGATGTCAATGATGATTTTCAAGTTCATATTGTTTACACCTTATTAAAGGACTCTAAAGATAAAGAAGGAGATATTAATGGAGATTTAGAAAAATGGATAGAAATTGCAGATAATTGGATTTTGAAGAAAACTGCTAAAGCAAATAAAAAATCAAATTTCAATGATGGTGAAGGTCAGAAATTAAAATGGGATAGACGTGAAGACGGAAAGTTGGATATTACATTTCTTAGAGTTAACAGGACCAAAAAAGATATGAAAAAATCCAAATGGGGAAGTTGTGCAAATGTGTTTGGAAGATCGATAATTAACAATGGTATGAATAATCCTAAAAAAATTTATTTTAACTTTGGAGACTTTAGTTATAAAGATTGGCCATTTTCTGGTGGGTTTCCAATATTCAATGTATTTTCTAAACATCAAAAAAAATGGCCACTTAATAATAAAGAAGTTGGATATTTTATTTTACATGAAGTTTTACATGCTATGGGAGGAATTTATACATGTTCATCAAATTATATTGAAGGACATAATACTAAAAAAACAAAAGACATGATGAGCAGGTCAGGCGATGGAACAAATCACACTTTAGATCCAAAGAATGATGATTATTGGGGTCATGACATTGAAAGTTGTCCAGATATGCAAGATAGTGTTTATTTTACTCCTACTTCAGATACTCCTTTTGACCCATTTGAATTAACCTGCCTTTCAAAAGATAAATGGAAAGTTACTAAACATGATTATATAAAATTTGAACCTGAAGAAGGTATTGGATATCAATGTTTTTATGCTAGAAGAGATGTTACTGCATCTTGGGAGGATGAGTTAGACATTTATCAGGAAAACTAATTTATCTAAAAAGCAAATCATTAACAGAATAAACAATTAATCCTAAGATAATTACAAAAAATATTAAAAAAGCTATTTGTTCACTAACTTTCTTAGTAACTCTAATTTCACCCTTTTTAAATTTTCTGATTTGGAAAATACCAAATCTCATTACAGCTAAGCCACCTAATACAAGTGCTACAGCAATAATAAATCCAGTTAACATTTTTTACGGAATTAGCCAGTTTTGATTATTATTTGTAAAATCAAATCTTGCTCTTCTATGACCTTTTGCTGCAAGATAAAGCCACTCAATACTTTCAATATTACATTGGATTACAGTAAAGTTTTTATAGCCTTCCTCACTCTGTTCCATTGTAAAACCAGACTTTTCAATTTCTTCACTTAAACCTGAGCTTGGTACATCCATTTCTGTTCCAGGACCATTATCTACTAGATAGCATTTACGACTTACATGAGCTGTTTTTAACCATGATTGTTCTGTGATTTCATTGTCATGATTGATAACACATTTCGCTTTTACTCTAAGTTGAATCTTTTCTTCTTTGTCATAGAATATGAGTGCTGCACTGCTGTTTTTTTTTAATTTTGGAATTTTATCTGATCTAATATCACTATGAAATTGAATTAGATTGTTAGATTGATCTGATTTTCTAAGAACTACTATTCTTCCATCAAAGTCTGATTGATCTCCACAAATAAATACTGGAATTCGAAAAGGTGATGATCTATTGGTAACTGCATCGTCAAGCATTGACCATATTTTTTTCTTTATTTCAGAAAAGTCCTCATAGTATGGGACGGTATTTGACATTGGATTATTTCTTTTTTTTAAGTCTAGCAATTAGACTAGAACTATCCCAACGATTACCACCCATTTTTTGAACATCAGCATAATATTCATCAACAATTTCAGTAATCGGGACAGGTGAACTATTTCTTTTTGCTTCTTCAATGACAATCTTTAAATCTTTTCTCATCCAATCAACGGCAAAACCGTAATCAAATTTATCTTCAACCATTGTTTTATATCTGTTTTCCATTTGCCAAGATTGAGCAGCTCCTTTTGATATTGTTTCCATTACTTTATCAATATCTAAACCAGCATTTATACCGAAATTAATAGCCTCAGATAATCCTTGAACAACTCCTGCTATACACATTTGATTCATCATTTTAGTTAGTTGGCCGCTTCCTGATGGACCAATTAATTTCACTTTTTTGCTATAGCAATCAATTACAGGTTCAGCTTTTTTAAACGCTTCATCATCACCACCTACCATCACAGTTAATATCCCACCTTCAGCACCTGATTGTCCTCCAGAGATAGGAGCGTCTAAAAATGCAAATCCTTTTTCCTTAGCACTTTTATAAAGTTCTCTGGATACTTTTGCTGATACTGTTGAATTATCTACATAGATCGAACCTTCTTTAGCACTATGATATAAACCATTCTCACCTACAGTAACTTGTTTCAAATCTTCATCGTTACCAACACATGTGAAAATAAAATCAGCACCTTCTGCAGCTTCTTTTGGTGTTGAAGCCATTTTACCTTTATATTCAGAAATCCATTTTTCAGCTTTGGCAGTTGTTCTATTAAAAACAGTTACATTATGCCCAGCTTTTGATATATATCCAGCCATCGGATAACCCATTACCCCGAGACCTATGAAAGCAACATTACAAGTCATAAATTATTTATATGTTTAAAAGTTTAAGTTTAAAAGTAATTATTTTTGGTTTTATTTTTACATTTTTTTCGTGTTTTGGACAGAGTTTTTTTATAGGACTGTTTAATTCTAGCATAAGAGAAACACTTTCTATAACACATGGACAATTTGGCACGATTTATGCATCTGCAACTCTATTTAGTAGTTTGCTTCTTATTTGGATTGGAAAAAAAATTGATGATGTAAATGTGATAAAATTTGCAATCTTTGTTACGATACTTTTATCTTTTTCCTCATTTTTCTTTTCTAAAACATCATCAGTAGCTTTTTTATTCATCGCTATTTTTTTAATGAGATTTTCTGGGCAAGGATTAATGTCTCATACAGCTTCAACTACCATTTCAAGATATTTTACAAAATCAAGAGGTAAAGCATTAAGCATTATTTGGTTTGGTCTATCCTCAGCAGAATTTATTATGCCAGTATTAATTGTTTATCTTTTAACAATGATTATTTGGCAAGATCTATGGGTTATATTTTCTTTAATAGTTTTAATTTTTTTACCTTTAGCATCTTACATTTTAGTTAAAGATGTAAAATTAGATTCCAGAGAGAGTTATCAAAATGAAAATTTTAAAGAGGACAATATTAAAAACTGGAAAAGAATTGAAGTTCTTCGGGATTATAGGTTTTACATTGTTTCATTAAATATGTTGGCAATGCCCTGGATAGCAACTGGAGTATTTGTTTATCAATCATTTGTAACAAATTCAAAAGGGTGGGGTGAGTACACAATCGCACAATCTTTTATGTCTTACTCAATTTGCTCAGTAATTACATTAATTTTCGCTGGTTATTTAATTGATAAGTTTACAAGTAGAAAATTACTTATCTATATGAATATTCCACTATTGTTAGGAACTTTTGTCATCATATTTTTTGATGCTCCACAGTCTGCTTTTTTATTTCTCGGATTAGTAGGAGTATCTAACGGTCTTGCTAATTTATTGGGATCATCAACATGGGCAGAAATTTATGGTGTAAAATACATTGGATCAATTAAAGCATTAACAACTGCTTTAATGGTATTTGCTACTGCTTTTGGTACAGCTTTATTTGGTTTCTTTATTGACGCCGGATTTTCAATTGAAAAAATCGCCTTAATTGCAGCGATTGCAATTACCTGCTCTATAACCTTGCTTTTCACCATTAGAAAAAAATTAAATCCACTTTATATCTAATACTGCTTGATTTTTTTATAATCGGAGTGTATTTAACCGTCCATGGCCAGAGTTACAGTAGAAGATTGTATAGATAAAGTTGATAGTCCTTATGAACTAGTTTTAGTTGCAAAGGAGAGAGCAACACAACTTAACTCAGGGTTAGAGCCAACATTAGATAGAGATAATGATAAAAATACCGTTATAGCATTAAGAGAAATTGCTGAAGAAACAATTAAAGTTCCAGATTTAACAGAAGCTGCAGTTTACAAATTAAGAAAACATGTTGAGCAAATAGATGACACTTCAGAAGATGATGATGATATTGGTGATGATTTTGAAAATCTTTATAAAGGAGAAATTTCAAAGAGTGGAGTGCCAATCCTTCCATCTAAAAGAGCTAGAAAAATTCCAGAAAAAATTCAAGTTTCAAAAGATGATTTGGCCGAGCTACAAAATACACCTGAACAAGCTTCGTCTGATCCTATTGAAGAAATACATGAGGAAGAGTCTGATGTTTCATTAGACGAAATGAAAGATCAAGAAGAGTCGGTATCTGGTGAAACAGAACACCAAGAATAAATTAACTAAATTCCTTTATTATTTTTTCCCTGTGCTCATCTAAATCAGGGATATCACCTCTTGTATTTTCATCTTTATAGGTAGACATTTTGATTGGGTTTCCTGCAGATTTAAATTCACCAATAACTTTGTGGTATGATTTTACAATCATATTTCTCTCTTGAACTTGAGGGTTTTCTACTGCTTGTTTAATATTAAAAATTGGTCCACATGGGATTTTCAATTCCTCCATTTCTTTGACCCATTCATCTGTAGTTTTTAAATTTAATTGTTTTTCAAAAATTTCTTTTAATAGATCCATATTTTCACATCGTAATGAATTTGAATTAAATCTTTCTTCACTTGAGATCTCAGGAATTTTTAATACGTCACAAAGTTTTGCAAAAAGTTTATCATTTCCCGCAGCAATAATTATGTGACTATCTTTTGTTTTAAAAGCTTCAAAGGGGGCAATAGATGGATGTCTTGAACCCATTGGTCCTGGAATTTCATTCTTGGAAAGATACCTTGCAATTGCATTTTCTAAAATTGCAATTTGACAATCTAACATTGAAACATCAATGAAAGCACCCTTGCCAGTTTTTTGCCTATCGTACAAAGCTGCATTAATTCCAATTGCCGTAAATAGACCGGCAGTAATGTCTCCAATAGATGTTCCAACTCTTGTGGGTTCAGAATTGGGATGACCAGTAACACTCATTAAACCTCCCATTCCCTGAACAACCATATCGTAAGCTGGAAGTTCTTTTAATGGTCCGGTTTGTCCAAAACCAGATGCCGATGCATAAATTAGTTTAGGGTATTTTTTACCTAAATCTTTCCAACCAAAACCCCATTTGTCTAATGTTCCAGGTTTAAAATTTTCTACTAAAATATCTGCTTTGGATAAAATTTTATCAAAAATTTTTTTGTCATCTTCGTTTTTCAAGTTTAAAGCTATACTTTCTTTACCTCTATTTAAGGACATGAAGTATGCAGAATAATCTTTAATAAACGGTCCAAATTTCCTAGAGTCATCACCTATTTCTGGTGCTTCAATTTTTATAACTCTTGCACCTAAATCTGAGAGTATCATCGTACAATAAGGTCCTACTAAAACTCTTGTTAAATCAACAACTAATAAATTTTTTAATGGTCCATCCATAATTAAATATATGACATTTCCTTATATTGACTCTTACCAATAAGTTCAATTTAATATCATTATTAAATTAATTTAAAGAGGGGAAAAACATGTTTAAAAAAATAAGTTTTTATTTCACAACATTATTTTTAGCTTTCTCATTAATTGGATCAGCTTATGCTGTGACATTAAAAGCTAGTCACCAATGGCCAGGCACTCCAAGAGCCGATGGTTCTTTTGATCCAAGACATGAAATGGTTCAAATAATTGCTGATGAAGTAAAAAAAGCAGGTGTAGATTTGGATATTAGAATTTATCCAGCAAAGTCACTTTATAAACCAAAAGAACAATGGAAACCAATGACTACTGGTCAGCTAGATATTTCTGCATTTCCATTAGCATATGCATCTAAATTTCATCCAGAATTTGATGCAACATTAATGCCAGGAACTGTTAAAAATCACGATCATGCCTTAAGATTTAACAAAGGTCCAATGATGACAGAAATAAAGAGAATAATTACTGATGCTGGTGTAGTTGTATTATCTGATGCTTGGCTTGGAGGTGGATTTGCATCAAAATCAAAATGCATTAAAAATCCATCAGATGCTAAAGGGCAGGTAATGAGAGCAGCTGGTAAAGCATTTAACCAAATGTTAGAAGCAGCAGGAGCAGGTATTCAAAGTATGCCTTCATCTGAAATTTATACTGGATTACAAACAGGAGTATTAACTGGCGCAAACACTAGTTCAGGAAGCTTTGTAAGTTACAAAATTTATGAACAAGTAACTTGTGCAACACCTCCAGGAAAATTTGGATTATGGTTTATGTATGAGCCAATTTTAATGTCAAAGATGAGTTTTGATAAATTAAATTCAAAACAACAAAATGCTTTAATGGAAGCAGGTAAAGTTGCTGAGAAATATATGACTGCGCAAGTCGAAAATTTAGATAAAAAATTTGAAGACGCATATAAAGCAGCAGGAGTTAAGTTAGTATATATGGATGCAAACGACCATGCGGCTTGGGTTGAGATTGCAAAACAATCTTCTCACAAAGCATTTGCTGAAAAAGTTCCAGGGGGCGATAAGCTTATGGAAATGGCTTTAGCAGTTAAATAAAAAGATATATAAAGAACCCCTATTTGAAAATTAAATAGGGGTTTTTTTTATGAAAGAAAAATATTTAAAATTTTGTAATTTATCTTCAAAGGCTTGCGGTGCTTTTGCTGTTCTAGCCCTAATATTATCTATTTTAGTAATTGTGGAGCTTGTCTTTGAAAGATATTTTTTTCAAAGAGCAATCACATGGCAAACAGAGTTAGTCACAATGCTTTTAGTTGCTTCAACTTTCATTGGAAGTGCTTATGTTTTAAGTGAAAAAGCACATGTTAGTATGGAATGGATTTATGATTTTTTATCAAAAAAAAATATTCTAAGACTTAAAATATTTACATCATTAATAAGCTTATTATTTTTCTTAATTTTATTCTATTTTGGTTTTTTAATGGTTGAAGAAGCTTTTACCAAAAATTATTCTACAGGAACAGTTTGGGATCCACCTTTATGGATACCTTATTCTTCAATGATGGTTGGAGCAGCTTTAATGATACTTCAATACATTGCTGAAATTATTAAACTTCTTGACGAAGAAGGTATTAATTAATGGATCCTTTATTAATAGCAGTAATAGTTGCAGTTTTTACTTTAATAGTTTTATTTTCAGGAATACCAATCGCTTTTGGTTTAAGTTTTGTCTCGATAGCACTTTTAGTAGCATTTGAAGGGTTTCAAATGTTAGACGTATTTGCTGAAACTTTTTATGCAGGGCTTAACTCTTTTGTTTTGCTCTCAATACCTATGTTTATTTTAATGGGGATGGCAGTGGCCAATTCTCCAGCAGGAAAAGATTTATATACTGGATTAGATAGGTGGCTTTGGAGAGTTCCAGGGGGACTAGTAATATCAAATATCGGAGCTTGTTCAGTTTTCGCAGCCTTAAGTGGATCAAGTCCAGCAA
>CACGVB010000025.1 GCA_902576395.1 uncultured Pelagibacteraceae bacterium | reverse complement strand
ATGCAAAAGTAAAATTGCTTCAAGTTCCAAAAAAAACTATTACCAAGTATGGAGCAGTAAGCTTTGAAACCTGTCTATCGATGGTCAAAAATTTAAGTAAAATTAGTAAAGCAAACATATCAATCTCAATCACAGGAGTCGCAGGTCCAAATGGTGGTACAAAAGCAAAACCAGTTGGACTAGTTTATATAGGTCTTAAAAAAGGAAGTAAAATAATAGTAAAGAAAAACTATTTTAAAAGTAAGAAAAGAATTTCAATTCAAAAAGCAACTGTCAAACAAGCTCTTAAAATGATTTTGAATATATTATAAACTTTCAGCTCTTTTCTGAAATGCATCAGCTATTTTTTCAAGACCAAATTGAAATGACTTGGTCATTAAAATATTCAAAAATTTATTTTTAATTTCAAAATCAACATCAAAAGTCACTTCTGTTAAATCTCCTTGCTCGTGAAATTTCCAATTATTTTCTAAATAATTTAAAGGACCGTCAATATTTGTTACAAAAATTGTGTCATCTTTTTTATTGAATTTAACATCGCTTTTATAGGTATCTACAAAAGGTCCTTTTCCTATAGTTAGATCGGCAACAATAAGTGTTAGATCTCCTTTTTGTTTTTTTTCATGTACTTTTGAACCCTGACAGAATGGTACAAATTCAGGGTATTTTTCAATATCTAAAACAAACTCTATGAGTTTGTCTTTTTTGTTATCAATTAATCTCTTAACTGATGCTTTTGGCATTAATGAATATTTTTTCTATTATTTTTAAGTTTATTGAAATCTTCATCAGCATGATAAGAAGATCTTGTTAAAGGTGATGATGATACTAATAAAAATCCTTTAGATTTTGCTATTTTTCCAAGCTCTTTAAATTCATCTGGATGATAATACCTATTTAATGGAAAGTGTTTGGTCGAAGGTTGGAGATATTGACCTATAGTTAAAAAATCAACTTCTGCAGATCTTAGATCATCCATAACTTGAATTATTTCATCTTTTGTTTCTCCAAATCCAACCATAATTCCTGATTTTGTAAAAACATTTTTATTGAATTTTTTTGAATTTTTTAAAAGTTCTAATGATCCAAAATATCTTGCCCCTGGTCTAACTTTTACATAAAGACTTGGAACAGTTTCAATATTGTGATTAAAAACATCTGGGCTTGCTTCTAATACTCTTTTATAAGCTTCTCCTTTTCTTAAAAAATCAGGCGTTAAAACTTCAATTGTTGTATTTGGATTTTTTTTCCTTGTTGCAACAATAACATCATGAAAATGGTTTGATCCACCATCAGGAAGGTCGTCTCTATCAACAGATGTAATAACAACATGTCTTAAACTTAATTTTTTAACTGCATTCGCTATTTTAATTGGCTCAAATTGATCTAATTTTTCTGGTTTTCCTGTTTTAACGTCACAAAATGCACATGCTCTTGTGCATGTGTCACCCATTATCATTAGAGTTGCGTGCCTTTTGCTCCAGCATTCAGTTATATTAGGGCAGTTTGCTTCTTGGCAAACTGTTACAAGATTATCTTTATTAACAACTGTTTTAGTTAAAAAAAATTCTTTACTATTAAGAAGCTTTGATCTAATCCAATCAGGTTTCTTTTTGATAGGATTGATTGGCTTATTTACTTTTTCAGGATGTCTTGGTTTATTTTTGATTTCCATTATCTTTGATTATATAGGTAGTCTCACCTTCTTTTCCAAATAAAAACTTTTCTCTTATTAATATTTCAATGAAATCTAGATCTATATTTTCTGTTAAAAGTGAATTTTTATGCTCTAAATCCTCTATTTTGCTATTTAGAATAATTTGATCATTTTTTAGTTGCTCGTATGTTTTTTTCTTTTCCATGTAAGAAATGAGACCTCTATCACCATCTAATAAATTAAAGAAAAAATAGATAAACAGGAATGTGATGATAAGAATAAAATAGTTTTTTTTTAATTTTTCAAACATTAGTCAATTTTATTCATTTTAGCAGATCTCCCAAGATCTTCTTCAATACGAATTAATTGGTTATATTTTGCTATTCTCTCTGATCTTGCAAGAGACCCTGTTTTGATTTGATTTGAATTGGTGCCTACTGCTAAATCAGCAATAAATGTATCTTCAGTATCACCAGATCTATGTGAGATGATTGTGTTAAAACCAATAAGTTGAGCAAATTTTATTACTTCTAAAGTTTCGGTTACAGTTCCAATTTGGTTCAATTTTATTAAAATACTGTTAGCGGATAAGTTAAGGAAGCCTATTTTTAATCTTTCAAGATTAGTTACAAAAAGATCATCGCCTATTATTTGTGTTTTGTTTTTTGTTCCATTTACAAATTTAGACCATGCCTTCCAATCTTCTTCACCAAATGGGTCCTCAATTGATTTAATTTGATATTTTTTAATAAGTTGTAAGTATTTTTTAATTGATTGATCAACACTTATGTAATTTTTAGAATGAATTGAATATTTGCCTTTTTTAATTAATTCATTTGCTGCAACATCTAAACAAATAGATATATCTTTACCATTTTCAAAACCTGATTTTTTGATGGCCTGAACTATAAGTTTTAAAGCACTCTCATTATCGCTTATCATTGGTGCAAAGCCACCTTCATCACCTACATTAATAGAGTGACCTGCTTTTTTTAATAATAGTTTTAAATTATTTATTACTAAAAAACACATTCTGACAGCATCATTAAATGATTTTGCCTTATCAGGTCTAATCATAAACTCTTGAATTCTAAGGCCATTATCGGCATGTGCACCCCCATTGATAATATTCATTAAAGGAAAGGGGAGTTTATAGTTTTTTTTAACAATAAAATTTTTATATAAAGGTATTTTTTTAACTTTTGCTGACAATTTTTTTACAGCCATAGATACAGCTAATATTGTATTCGCACCTAACTTTGTTTTTTGTTTTGTGCCATCTAATTTTATAAGAATACTATCTATTCTCTCTTGGTAATGGATATTTTGATTTTTTAATTTTTTTGAAATTAATTTATTAACAGTTGCAACTGGTATTAAAACACTTTTTCCTAAGTATTTTTTATTACGCTTATCTCTTTTCTCATAGGCCTCAAAAGTTCCTGTTGAAGCACCTGAAGGACAAATTGCTGACGCACTTAAATTATTTGAAAATACTTCAGCCTCAATAGTAGGATTTCCTCTACTATCATATACCTGTCTGGCTACAACTCTTTTGATTTTGCTCATTAATTACTTTTTAACTAAATTATCAATTTCTACAATTTGATTAATTAGCTCGTCTAATTTATCTAAAGGGACCATGTTTGGACCATCTGATGGAGCATTATCAGGGTCCTGATGTGTTTCCAAAAAAATAGCTGCAACACCTACTGCAACTGCTGCTCTTGATAAATACTCAACAAATTCTCTTTGACCACCACTTTTTTCGCCTAGACCACCAGGTTGTTGCACTGAATGAGTTCCATCAAATACCACTGGATAACCATTTTTTGCCATGATGGGAATGGATCTCATATCTGAGACCAATGTATTATAACCAAAGCTGGCTCCTCTTTCGGTCACTAAAATATTTTCATTACCACTATCTGAAATTTTTTTTGTTACATTAACCATATCCCATGGTGCTAGGAATTGACCTTTTTTTACATTTATAATTTTTTTTGTTTTAGCAGCAGCAATTAATAAATCTGTTTGTCTACAAAGAAATGCCGGTATCTGAAGAACATCTACGTGTTGAGAAACTAGGGAACATTGTTCTTCATTATGTATATCAGTTAGAACAGGCACGTTAATTTCTTTTTTGATTTTATCAAATATAGGCAGAGAGTTTTCTAAACCAGCACCTCTTTTGCCTTTCAAGCTTGTTCTATTAGCCTTATCAAATGAAGTTTTATAAATAAATCCAATATTATACTTTGTTGTGATTTCTTTAATTTTACCTGCCATGTCCAAAGCATGTTGTTCTGTTTCTAGTTGACAAGGTCCAGAAATAAGACAAATTTTATTTTTATTTGAAATTTTTATACCGTTACAATTAACTATTTTATTTTCCATTAAAAGATTTTGCAGCCTTAATAAATGAAGAGAATAAAGGATGAGGATTTAAAGGTCTAGATTTAAATTCTGGATGAAACTGAACTCCAATAAACCATGGATGATTTTTAAGCTCAATAATTTCAGGTAATTTATTATCAGGAGAAATTCCTGAAAACATCAAGCCTTTTTTTTCAAATTTTTGCATTAAATTTATATTGACCTCATATCTGTGTCTATGTCTCTCTTTAATCAAATTAGATTTATAGACATTTTTTATGGCAGAATTATTTCTTAGTTTTGCCTCATATATACCTAGTCTCATTGTTCCTCCCAAGTCTTTATCAGTTCCTTTTATAATTTTTCCATTTTTATTCCATTCATCAATTAATCCTATTACTGGAAAACAACTTTTATCTAACTCACTAGAGCCAGCTTTTTTAATTTTTAATCTATTTCTTGCAAACTCAATCATTGCCATTTGCATTCCAAAACAAATACCTAGAAAAGGTATTTTTTTCTCTCTAGCATATCTAATTGCCTCAATTTTACCCTCTGTTCCTCTTTTGCCAAATCCTCCTGGTATCAATATTCCAGATACATTCTTTAATTTTGATTTAATTTCTTTTGATCCTAGGTTGTCTGATTCAATCCTTACTAAGTTAACTTTAACTTTATTTGAAATTCCCCCATGCGTAAGAGCTTCATCAAGTGATTTATAAGCATCTTTTAAGTTTACATATTTGCCTATGATAGCAATATTTACTATTCTTTTTGCATTTAAAACTATATTTGTAATTTTTTTCCAAGGTAGCAAGTTTGGTCTTTTTCTAGATTTTATTTTAAAGAAATTTAAAACTTGCTTATCTAATTTCTGATTAAAAAAACTTATTGGGGCTTCATAAATAGTTTTTACATCAACTGTTTCTATAACATTAGCAATGTCTACATTACAAAATAAGGATATTTTTCTTCTTTGATCTAAAGGAATAGACTGTTGAGATCTACATATCACTATGTCAGGTTGAATACCGATACTTCTTAATTCTTTAACAGAGTGTTGTGTTGGTTTTGTTTTAATTTCATCTGAAGATTTTAAAAAAGGAACAAATGTTAAATGAATAAATAATGATTTTGATTTTCCATTATCATTCGAAAACTGTCTTATAGCTTCTAAAAATGGCAAACTCTCAATATCCCCAACCGTTCCTCCAATTTCGCAAATTACAAAATCTTCATTTGTAATATCTTTTTTTATAAACTCTTTAATTCTATCTGTAACATGTGGAATTACTTGAACTGTTTTTCCGAGATAACCTCCTCTTCTCTCTTTTTTTATGATATCACTGTAAATTCTACCTGTAGTAATGTTGTCAGATTGTTTGGCTGATATGTTTGTAAATCTTTCATAATGTCCTAGATCTAAATCAGTCTCGGCTCCATCGTCAGTTACAAAAACTTCACCATGTTGAAAAGGACTCATTGTTCCCGGATCTACATTTAAATATGGATCCATTTTTCTAATTCTCACCTTATAGCCTTGAGATCTAAGTAAGTATCCAAGAGATGCTGATGATAATCCTTTACCAAGTGATGAAACCACGCCGCCAGTGACAAATATATATCGCGCCATGGAATTATGTTATAGACAATGATTTAGAAAAATAAAAGTATTAATTATTATTTTCTGGTAATTTAGGAGCATCATCTGCATTTTCTTCTATTTTATCAATTACAGAAGTATTTGAAGGAAGATCTCCTCGTGAGATAATAGTTAATCCTAGACTACAAATTATAAATAATGTTGCAACAATAGCCGTTGCTTTAGTCATAAAATTCCCAGCCGACCTTGAAAACATAAAGTTATCTTGTGAAACTCCAATACCCAAGGCTCCGCCTTCAGATTTTTGGAACAAAACCAGCAATACTAGAATTGCTGCTAATATTATATTTATAATTAATAGTATGTTTTCCACGACGCCTAATTAATTGATTTTTTCATTATATCAATAAATATTTTTTCATTAGTTGATGCTCCACCAATCAAAAAACCATCAATATTATCGATTCGCATTAAATTTTTTATATTTTTTGGGTTTACAGAGCCTCCATATAAAATCTTAGATTTTGTAAATTTTTTTGAAATCTTTAAGGTGTTTCTTATAAATCTAATATTTTTTTTTAAATCATTTTCACTAGGAATAATGCCTGTACCAATCGACCAAACAGGTTCATAAGCAATTATAACTTTATTTAAATTCTTTAAATTTTTTAAACCTTCAAGTAATTGTTTTCTTAAAACATATTTTGTTTTATTTTTTCTTTTGTCAATCAATTTTTCACCTATGCATAAAATGACATTTAATTTTTCATTAAGTGCAGATTTAATCTTTAAATTAATTTTTTTATTATCATTTTCTGCTCTTGTTTCTGAGTGTCCAATTATAACAAACTTACCTCCTAAATCTTTGATCATCTTTGAGCTTATAGCTCCTGTGAAAGGTCCATAGTTTATTTGTGTATGACAATCTTGAGCACCAATTTTAATATTTGATTTTTTTGTTTTATCTACAAAAGATTTGATCAATGTATAAGGTGGACAATAAATAATATTGGCTTTAAGTTTCTTTGTTTTTGAATAACTTATTACTTTATTCAATGAATTAACAGACTTAACTGACCCAAACATCTTCCAATTAGCAATGAAATACATATTATTATTTGTCATAAAGATTAATATAATTTATATGTTTATTTTTTTTTAGATCAATAAATAAAGACTATAGAATATGATAAGTAAATTAAGAGGTTTCTCAAATTCAAAATTAGCTGGAGTGCTTGTCGGAATTATTATAATTCCATTTGTATTTTGGGGCATGGGTAGTGTTTTTAGTGGAGGTAATACAAACAACGTTGCTAAGATTAATAATGAAGCAATCTCATCGAAAGACTTTATAAATTTTATAAACGAGTCAAGACTCACAAACGATATTATAAAAGCAAACATAGATAAAAATATTATTGAACAAATACTATCAGAATTAGTCTCAGAAAAGTTAATTGAGATGGAAATTAAAGAATTAAATGTATTAATGTCAGAGGAGGCGTTGGCAAAGAAAATAAGATCTAATTCAATTCTACTTGATGATAATAAAAAGTTTTCAAGAGTTAAATATGAAAAATTTCTATTAGAAAATAACTTAAGTGCTTCGACATTTGAAAATTCATTAAAGAAACAAGAACTAAAAGAAAATTTATTTAATTATATTAGTGGAGGAATTAAGTCACCTTATTTTTTAAAAAATAAAATATATATCAATGAAAATAAAAAAATCGAGATCGAATTTTTAGATTTGGATTTAGTTCATGATAAGACTGCAACTAAATTAGAAGTTGAGGATTTCATAAAAAATAATCAAGAAATTTTAAAAATTGATTTTATTGATGTGGCTTATGCAAAAATTACTCCTCAAAATCTAATAGAAATAGATGAGTTTAACGACGAATTTTTTAAGAAAATCGATGAAATAGAAAATAATATTTTAAACGGGTCAAATATTAGAGAAATTAATAAAATTTATAATTTAAAACTAAATGAAATTAATAATTTTGTATTGAATGATGACTCAGATGAAATACTTGAAGAAATTTACTCAAAAAGAAACCAGGATAAAGTACAACTAATTGACAAAAATGATTATTATCTAATTTTTGAAATATTAAATATAAATAAAAAAATTCCAAACAAAACTGATCCAAAATTTTTAGAAAAAGTTAAAAATAATGTAATTTTAAAAAAGAAATTTGAATTTAATAAAAGTCTTTTTGAAAAAATTGACGAAAAGATATTTAATGATGATGAGTTTGTCAAATTATCAAAAGATACAAATAATATTAAGACTATAACCATTAAAAATAGTAATGATTACGAAATTTTTGACCCAGACTCTTTAAAACTTTTATACACATTGCCAAAAGAAAATTTCTCATTAGTAACTGGGGAAACAAATAAAGTTTTTCTTACAAAAATTAAGAATATTTATTATTCAGATATGGAAAATAATACTGATAATGTTGAAGAATATTCTACTAAGGCAAATAACAATATTATTAATGATGTTTATACATCTTATGACTTATCTTTAAATTCAAAATATAAGGTAAAAATTTTCAATCAAACAATTGATAGAGTTAAAAATTATTTTAGATAATGTTGAATATTGATCTAAAGTTATTTAAGAAAAATCACAAAAAAAGTAAAAATCAAGTTCTTTACCATGCAATAAAGTCAAATGGCATAAAAGAAATAGAAAATTTAATTAATAACTTTTTAAATGTAAGAAATAGCTTCGTATTCGAGTCTGTTGAAAAAGGTTTCATAAAAGGCAGATATACAATTTTTGGTAAAAATCCTGATAAAATTTGGGAATTTAATAACAATAACTGCATTTTGAAGTATGAAAATAAAAGAAAAAAATTAAGAGGGACCCCAAAAGATAATATTGAGAAAATAATCGATAATTTTAATTTTAAAATACCAACTGATTTACCACCAATTAGCTCAATTATATCAGGATATTTCTCTTATGATACAATAAGATATATTGAGAAAATTCCTAATACGACAAAAAATGATCTTAAAATTCCTGATGCAAGAATTTTGAGACCAAAAAATCTAGTTGTTTTTGATAATGTTAAAAAAAAATTATTTTTTATAGTTAATTGTTTTTTTGATGAAAAAATCAAAAATTATCAAGCTAAATATGACCAAATACAAAAAGAAATAGAGGAAATGATATTTTTGGCAAATTATAATTACAAAATAAATCAGTCAGAAACTAAGATTTCAAAAATAAAAATTAAATCAAATATCTCAAAAAAAAAATTCCTTAGTAATGTTTCTAAAGCTAAAAATTACATCAAAATAGGAGATATTTTTCAAGTTGTTCTAAGTCAAAGGTTCGAAACAAATCTCAACAAAGAACCATTGGATATTTATAAAAAATTGAGAATTACTAACCCTTCCCCTTTTATGTATTTTTTTAATTTTGAAGATTTTCAAATTATAGGTGCGAGTCCTGAAATACTTGTGAGGCTTAGAGATAATAAAATAACTGTAAGACCTATTGCCGGCACAAGACCTAGAGGTAAAAATAAAAAAGAAGATAAATTTTATGAAAAAGATCTTTTAAAGGATAAAAAAGAGCTTTCTGAACACTTAATGCTTCTTGACCTTGGAAGAAATGATGCTGGAAAAGTTTCTAAAATTAACTCTGTTAAAGTAACCGAAAGTTTTAAGATAGAGCGGTATTCGCATGTAATGCACATAGTCTCAAATGTTGAAGGTGATTTTAATAAAAAATTTGGGAAATTTGATACGTTGTTAGCTGGTTTTCCTGCTGGAACGGTATCAGGTGCACCTAAAATAAGAGCTATGGAGATTATAGATGAATTAGAAACGACTAGAAGAAAAGTTTATGCTGGTGGTATTGGTTATTTTTCTGCAAATGGTGATTTTGATACTTGCATCGCACTTAGAACTGCAATTTCAAAAAATAAAAAATTTTATGTACAATCAGGCGCAGGAATTGTTGCTGATAGTAAACCTATTAATGAATTTAATGAAACAGTTAATAAAGCAAAAGCTTTAATTAAGGCTTTGGAGTAAAGAGTATGAAAATAATTTTAATTGATAATTATGATAGCTTTACATTCAATTTATATCACTATCTCTCATACTATGCTAAAGTTGATGTTTTAAGAAACGATAAGGTAGATCATCGTTACATTTTAAGAAAAGGATATAATAAAATTGTAATATCTCCAGGTCCTGGAAATCCTAATCAATCTGGAAATTGTTTAATGATAGTAAAGAATTTGTATAAAAAAATGCCAATACTTGGTGTTTGCTTAGGTCATCAAATTATTGGTCAAATATTTGGTTCTAAGATAATTCAAGCTAAAGAACTTGTGCATGGAAAAACAAGTAATATTATAAATAAGAAAATTGGTATTTTAAAAAATTTACCAAAAAAGTTCTCAGCTACCAGATATCATAGTTTAGTAATTGATAGAAAATCCTTATCTAAAGATTTAAAAATTACATCTAGTACATCAGATGGGACAATAATGGGTGTTATGCATAAGCAATATAAAATCCATGGAGTTCAATTTCATCCTGAAAGTATCAAAACAAAATATGGTTTAAAAATTTTAGAGAACTTTGTAAAAGAGTAAAAATGGACCATTTTTTAGAAAAACTCAGAAATAAAATAAATTTAAATTTTGATGAGAGTAAAAATGCATTTAAGATTTTAATGAATGGTGAAGCTAGTGATCAACAAATTTATGATTTTT
>CACGVB010000024.1 GCA_902576395.1 uncultured Pelagibacteraceae bacterium | reverse complement strand
CCATTACTTCCTGAGGATCAGTTGTTGAATATATTAAAATTGTATCTTGAGACAGGCCCTCAGAAAATATTCTTTTAAATTCCTCTCTTAATTGCTCTCTTAGCTTGTAATCAAGGTTAACCAATGGTTCATCGAGAAGAAGTATCTTTGCCTTCTTTGCAAGAGACCTGGCTAAGGCTACTCTTTGTTGTTGACCACCAGATAATTCTTGAATTTTACGATTTTCAAAACCAACTAATCCTACAGTCTTAAGTGCATCTTCTACATCCATCTTAATTTGCTCTTCGCTTAGTTTTCTTTGTTTAAGCGGAAAAATTATGTTCTCATAAACATTAAGATGAGGGTAATTAATAAATTGTTGATAAACCATTGCCACATTTCTTTCCCAAACAGGAATTTTGCTAAAATCTTTATCTTCAAAAAATAATTCTCCATTATCTGGGTTAAGTAAGCCTGCAATTGTTTTTAAAAATGTCGTTTTTCCAGATAAAGTTCTCCCTAAAATGGTGTAAAGATTTCCTTTTTTGAAATCGAACGATACATCATTCAAGTGGAACTGGTTATCTGGTTTGTAAGTTATATTTTTTCCGATTAAATTCATTATTTTAATGCTCCAGATAAATTCCCTTTAGATAAATATCTCTCAACAACAAATGCAACAATGATCAAAGGTGCAACTGATATTAATGCTGAGGCTGACAAACTCCACCATGGAGTAATCGACGAGTTTAATGCTACAACTTTTACTGGTAGCAACTGCACTTCGGTAAATGTTAAAATAAAAGCAAAGAAAAAGTCTATCCAACCAAATATAATACAAAACATCCCAGCAACAATTAATCCTGGAATTGAGTTTGGAAGCACAACTTTATAAAATGCCTGATAAGGGTTACATCCATCAATCAGTGCAGTCTCATCTAACTCTTTTGGTACCCTGTTAAAAAAGTCGACCATTATCCAAACCGCAATAGGCATTAGCAACACAATATAAACTACTACTAAACCAAATAAGCTATCTAATAATCCAATAGTACTTAAAAATATAAAGAAAGGTATCGATAAAACAATTGGTGGCATAATTCTTTGAGATATAAAAAAGAACGTAATATCATTATTTCTGACAAATCCTGCTTTAAAAGTAAATCTTGAAAGAGCATATGCAGCAAGTGTTCCTAGAATAATACTAATTAAACTAGCAGTGCATGTAACAAAAATACTATTAAAGTATGGTTCAACGATATCAACTCCTCCTCTCGCTGGCGATTTAACTAATACACGCCATCCTTCTAAAGTTGGTTCAAAATCTAACCATGGAATATAAGTAACTTTACTATTTACAGATTGAAAATCTTTAAATGAGGTAGAAATAGCCCACAAAAAAGGTGCAACTATAAATACAGTCCACAATGTAATAAATGTGTATTTTAAAAACGTATAAAGTTTATGCATTATTCCTTAATCATTAATTTCGTTAAAACTTTTGCTATAATAGTTAGACTTATGATCATTATTACTAAATATGTAAAAGATAGAGTAGCAGCATAACCCATTTGAAACTCTCTCAATCCTTTAATATAAATGTAAAAACTTGAGGTTTCTGTTGCAGTTCCAGGTCCTCCGGATGTCAAAACAAAAACAGTATCCATTATTTTTGATGCCTCAATTAATCTTATGATAATTGCACCAATTGAAATAGGGGCCATTAATGGAAATGTAACATACACAAACTTTCTAAAAGGACTTGCTCCATCAATTGCAGCAGCTAAGAATGGTTCCTTTGGGAGAGATAATAGTCCAGCAAGTAGTAATAAAAACATAAATGGCGTCCATTGCCATACTTCAACGATAATTACAGTAAACTTAGCTATAACTGGATCGCTAAGCCATAAAATAGGTTTAACCCCTAAATTTCCTAAAAGGTCATTTACTGGCCCAAGAGACTCATGAAAAAAAGTTCTCCAAATTACTGTCATAATAACTGGCGTAGTCATCATTGGAATTAAGAAAATTACTCTAAAAAACCTTTTAAATTTTATTTCTCTCCAAACCATAAGAGCTAATGCAAAACCTATTACATATTGAAGTATAACTGTTGTTACGGATAAAAAACTTAATCTGAAAAAAGACTCCCAAAATCTTGGATCATCCGTAAACAGTCTTATATAGTTTGTGATTCCAATAAAATTCATTTCAGGCGTATAACTATTCCATCCTGACAAACTTAATCTTATTGTAAAAATGATAGGAAATATAAGTATTCCTATTAGCACAAATAAACCTGGAAATAAAAAAACAAACTTGTGCTTAAAATTCATAAATATAATTTTTGGATTTATTTAATTTGTGGCCGTCGAGTTGACGGCCACAATAAGTATTTTTAAAGCTTATTATCTTCCATTGCTACACCAACAGAGTAAGCTTTTCTTACATTATCTTTTCCTACTCTATTAAGTATATCATTCCACTGTTTAGCAGCTTCATCTAAAGCAGCTTGTGGTGATAATTGTCCAGCTAAAGCTTTAGCTGCAGCAGTTGCTAGTGCAGCATTAAACTCAAATGTGCCTGGAACTCTTAATGGAAAAACTCTATTTTTACTTTCTTCCATTTTTGCAAGAGTATCTACATAAGACTGAGCAATATCTTTGTCCCAACCGATCTGCGTCCAAACTTCAGCTTTAAAGTCGTCATTTCTAAATGGATTTACTCCAAATCTACCAATTCCTATATCAGCTTGGTGATTTGCCTCGTTGGCAAAGAAACACAAATAGTCAAATGCCATTTCTTTCTCTTTACTTTTCTTAGCAACACCAACTGCCCATCCCCATACGAAGAAAGGAGCTTGGTTAAAACCTTCATCCCAAGAATTAGATTTTCTATTCCAAACTTTCATAGCACCTGGTAATTGTGCAGCACCAACTTTATTGTTAATTGGGCTGTCAGGTTGCATAGCTGCAACAAATGCATCATCCCATGAAAAACTAAATAAAGTTTGTCCACCACCAAATGATCCAATTTCATCACCTAGACCGAAATTAATTCCTCCTGGTGGAACGTATTTAGTAGCAGCAACCCAGTCAGTTAGAGCCTCTACAAAACCTGGATTATTAATTAGTGGGGTCATTGTTTCTAAATCAAAGAAAAAACCACCTGGTGTTTTTGGGTTTTTAGAATAAGCAGCTGATCTGGAATAGAAAGCAGCATACATAAGGTCATCTTTTTTCATAACTTCTGCTGATCCATATTCTTTCTCACCATCACCATCCCAGTCCCAATCATTAAAGTAAGCAGCCATTTCTCCATACTCTTTCCAAGTTTGTGGAACTCTTAGTTCTTTACCAGTGTCGGCTTTATATTTTTTTTGATATTCAGGATTGTCAATGACATCTTTTCTATATTTAAGATAGTGTCTGTCACCATCAACTGGAAACTGATACATGACACCATCCCAAGAAGCTACACCAATGTGAGATGGAGTAACGTCTTGCATTTGTTTCATCTCAACATATTTTTTTGGAACTGGTTCTAAGTATCTTCTCCAATCATTAATGAAATTAGAAAATCCAAATACGATATCATATGGAGCTTGACCTGCTTGGAAAGGAACCATAGCTTTTGCATATAGATCTCCAGCTGGTGTATGAGTTACATCAACTTTTGCTCCAGTTAACTTAGCAAACTGTTCAGCATGAAGAGCTGTTGGCTCACCCATAACTGGTACAGCATGTGTATTTATTTTAAGTGTTTTACCAGAGTAGTCTTTTTTTGACATTGACTCGTAAGAACACTCACCAGGAATATCCCCAGTAGTTTTGATATGTGGAAATTGATCACTCCACTTATCAGCATACGCAACAGGACTGAATACCAACAAAGCTGATATAAGAGCAGTTACGCAAGTTTTTATTGTCTTCATCTTCATTTCCTCTCTTTTGTTATTTATGGAACTAACACTGCACGACCTTTGACTTTTCCTTCATTAAGATCATGTAGCGCTTTGTTAGCATCGTCTAATCTATATTCAGCCATTGAAAGTTTAACCAATCCTTTGTCAGCCAACTCCATTAGCTCATATAATTCAGACCACGTTCCTACTAAATTTCCTATAATATTTCTCTCAGTAAAAATCACATCTACCGCAAGTATTTTAATTTCTTCACCATATCCTACAATATAAAAGTAACCTCCAGGTCTTGTCATATTTAAACCCATTGATGTTGATCCTTTCTCACCAACAAAATCTATGACAGCCTCAGCACCTTTCCCTTTGGTAAGTTCTTTTACTTTTTCTACTTCATTACCATCAATCAAAACTCCATGATCTCCACCTAAAGACATTGCGTGATCAAGTGCTTTTTGGGATTTCTCAACAATAATAATATGAGCTGCACACATTGCTCTTAGGCATTGAATTGCAATATGACCTAAGCCACCAGCGCCAATAACTACACAACTATCTCCTGGCAATAAAAGCCTAGTTGCTTTTTTAACAACTCTATAAGCTGTAAGTCCAGCATCTGAAAATGGTGCTACATCTTTTGGGGTTAGAATTTTAGGAATTTTAATTAAATTTCTCACACTAGTTTTAAGTAATTCAGAATAACCTCCTTCTTTCATACTCAATCCTGGAAATGCTCCTGCTTCGGCATGCATATCATTGCCTCTTCTGCAATCTAGACAAGTACCATCAGTGCCTGATATTAAAGGATGAAGAATAACTGGGTCTCCTTTTTTAAAATTTGTTACGTCTTTGCCGACCTCCTCAATCCAACCAGCATTTTCATGACCCATAACACATGGAAGTAAATCTCCATCTGGATCTTGAATATGTTTCCATACACCCTCAATAATGTGTAAATCTGTTCTACAAACTCCTGCAGCACCTATTTTTACTATAACATCTGATGATTTTTCTAGTTTTGGATCTGGCATTTCTTGTTCTGTGACCCAAACTTCTTCTTTCATTTCTGGATCATACTTGTGCAAAACCTGAGCTTTCATTTTATTCCTCTCGATTAAAAATTTATTTTTAAATTGTAGATTGAATCAAAAAATATGTCTAGGTAACATACCTTTTTTTTGTCACAGGAATTAAATAGTACAACTTGAGATTGTTAGTTAACTTTATTTTTACATTTTCCTGTTTTAAAGTACTCATCTAAATTATCTATGGCCAAATTTGCCATGGCTGTTCTAGTTTCCTTTGTGGCACTGCCTAAATGAGGAAGTATAAATGCACTTTTATGTTTGTAATAACCTTTGTTAAGGTTTGGCTCATTTTTATAAACATCTAACCCAACTGCGTAAACTTTTCTTCTATCTAACGCATCAACCATTGCCTCATCTTCAATTATATCTCCTCTTGCAACATTAGTAACTACTGCACCCTTTGGTAGGTATTCGATTGTATCTTTATTAATCATATCAATTGTTTCTTTTGATGCTGGACAACATACAGATAACACATCTGATACAGATAGAAGATCTTTTAAATTATCATGATAAATTGCACCTTGCTCTTTGTCATCACTTAATTTTGATCTGTTATGATAGTGAATTATCATTCCAAGGGATTTTGCAACTTTTGCAATTTTTTGCCCAATTCTTCCCATTCCTAAAATTCCTAGCCTTGTACCTGTTAATTGTTTTCCAATTAATAAATCTGCTGACCAAACCCATCCACCTTCTCTAGCTCTTTCAATTCCCTCAGAAGCTCTTCTGCAAGCACCAAGAATTAAAAGAACTCCTATTTCTGCTGTTGCATCAGTTAAAACATCTGGAGTATTAGTTACAGCTATTCCCCTTTTTTTTGCAGCTTCTAAATCAATATTTCCAAATCCAACTGCAAAATTGGAAAGTATTTTAACTGAGTCTGGTAATTGATTAATTGTTTCAGCATCTAACTTATCTGTTAAAGCTGATAGTATTCCATCACATCCTTCACTCATTTCAATTAATTTTTTTTGTGAATATAGTTCATCATTAAGATTTAAATTTGCATCAAAAATCTCTTTTGCTTTATCCTCACAAGATCTTAGCAATCTTCTGGTGACCAATATTTTTTTCATTAAGGTAGATTAATTCAAATCAAAAATTTTACCAGGATTCATAATATTATTTACATCTATCGATCTTTTAATAGATTTCATAACAGGTACGTTATCTGGGTGTTCTCTAAGTAAATAATGTTTTTTTTGAAGTCCTATACCATGTTCTCCAGTTATAGTTCCTTCAAGCTCAAGTGCTTTATCAATTAAATCATCACTATATTGTCTTATTCTTTTTTGTTTATCCTCGTCATCTGGATCATAAAGAACTATAGAATGAAAATTTCCATCACCAACATGACCTACCATTGGAGCAGTTAGGCCCAGCTTTTGAACTTCTTTTTCTGCCCATGAAATACATTCAACTAATCTTGAAATTGGTACACATACATCTGTAGAATAAACTTTCATATCATTTCCCAAAGCTTTAACGGAATAGTAAACATCGTGTCTTGCTTTCCATAATTTTTTTTGCTCTTCAGGTGAAGACGCCCATTGAAAATCACTTCCACCATTACTTTTTGAAATTTCTTCTACAATTCCAATATTTTCATTATTTGATGCTTCACTTCCATGGAATTCAAAAAATAGAGTAGGTGATGCTTTTATATTATCTAATTTTGAATATTTAATACTAATTTCCATTTGATCTTTGTTAAGCATTTCAATTCTTGCAATTGGAACACCATATTGAATAACTTCTTGAGAAGCTTTAACTGCAGAGTCTAAATCTGGAAAATAGCATACTGCACTCATTATACTTTCAGGTATGGGTGATAATCTTAATTGCACTTCAGTAATTATTCCAAGCGTTCCCTCTGAACCTATAAATAAATTTGTAAGATTATATCCTGCAGAAGTTTTTTTTGTTCTAGCACCTGTTTTAATAATATCTCCGTTTGGAAGAACAACTGTCAGGCCTGAAATTACAGTTCTCATAGTTCCATATTTAACTGCCATTGTTCCTGAAGCTGATGTAGCTGCCATTCCACCAAGAGCAGCATCTGCACCTGGATCAATTGGAAAAAATACTCCATCTTCTCTCAAATATTCGTTTAATTGTTTTCTTGTGACATTTGCTTGAACTCTACAATCAAAGTCCTCAGCATTGACACTTAAAACTTTATTCATTTTTTCAAGAGAAATAGTAATACCGTTTTGATTTCCCACAACGTGACCTTCTAAAGAAGTTCCAGTACCAAAAGGAACCACTGGTATTTTGTGTTCATTACATAGTTTTAATAATTGAGAAACTTCCTCATTTGTTTCTGGAAATACTACAGCTTTTGAAAGAATTGGATCATACGTATCTTCACCTCTTGCATAATTTGCTCGAGTAGACTCTGAGGTTGAAAATCTTCCGTTAAAGATTTTTTTCAATTCTGTTTGTACAATTTCATTCATAAGCAAATATTACAGAATAATCTTTTAAAAATACAGCCTATTTAGAAAGCATCTTGCCTATGTTTTCTAAGGCCTGCTGTATGTTATCTCTAGATGCGGCAAAACTAAATCTTACATAGTCTTGGCAAGTTTGTCCAAATGCTGTTCCGGGTACTATTGCAACACCAGCTTCATGCATTGCCTTTTTACAAAATTCTGCACCTGTCATGCCAGTGCCTTTGACGTTTGGAAAAGCGTAAAAAGCTCCACCTGGAAGACTACACTCTATCCCAGGTAAATCATTTAAGCCTTTATGAATTAAGTTTCTTCTCAATGTAAACTTGTCTAACATATCTTTAATTGAATCATCTGGTCCATCCAATGCAGCTATTCCTGCAAATTGAGCTGCTGCATTTACACAAGACACACTATTAATTAAAAGTTTATTTACATGCGCAACCATTTCTTTAGGCCAATAACTCCACCCTAATCTCCAACCTGTCATTGAATAAGCTTTACTCCAACCTTCTAAAACAATTAGTCTATCCTTTAATGCTTCGTAATGAAAAAATGATGGCATTTCTTTATAGTCAAAAATTTGTCTACTATAAATCTCATCACTTAAAATAGTTACGTGCGGATGTTTTTCCAATTCTTTTGCAAAATAGTCTATTACTGATTTTTCGACAAAACTACCCGTAGGATTATTTGGGTTAATTAAAATCAACAATCTAGTTTTGTCAGTAATTAAAGATAATATTTTATCTGGATCAAATTTAAGATCTTTATCTTCAGTAAGATCATAGGGCACCGGTGTAGAACCAGTATAATTTATCATTGATTCATAAATAGGGAAAGCAGGTGTAGGATGAATTATTTCTGCTCCTGGTTCGCCAAAACATTGAATTGCATAACTCATTGTCGGCTTTCCGCCTGGCATAATCAAAATTCTTTCAGCATCTATGGTTGCGTCATAACGTTTTTTGATCCATCTTGTTACTGCTTCTCTACACTCTGGAATTCCGTTTGACATTACATACCCGTGATGACCATCATCCAAAGCTTTTTTAGCTGCTTCAACTACATGTTTTGGTGTTTTAAAATCTGGTTGACCTAATCCCAAATGAATCATTGGGTGTCCTTTTGCTTCTAATGCTTTAGCTTCTGCTAGTACACTGAATGCAGATTCTGTTCCTAAATTTTCTAAATTTTTTGCAAGTTTCATAATTTTATTTATTAAAAAAAGAAAAACTAACTGAAAAGATTTAATATGTCTATTAATTAAAATTTTTTATCTTCTATAAATGATTTTGGACTCATCTAAGTCTCTTATACTTTTGCATCCCATCAATATCATGTTACGTCTGATTTCATCATGCATATTTTGAAGTAATCTTTCTACTCCTTGCTGGCCACCAGCCCCTAAACTAAACAAAAATGCTTTACCAAAACTACAAGCTGTCGCACCCGCTGCTAATGCTTTAAGAACATGCGTCCCTCTTCGAACTCCACCATCTAAAATTACCTCTAATTTATCTCCTACAGCATCTCTGATCGCTTTTACTTGATCAAAAGGAGATCTAGACCCATCAAGTTGCCTTCCACCATGGTTTGATATCATTATAGCTGTACATCCTATATCTATTGCTCTTTTAGCGTCATCAACTGACATAACTCCTTTAAGTGCAATTGGACCATCCCATTTTTTTATACAATATTCTGCATCTTTCCAATTCATGGCAGGATCATATTGCTCATTTATATAACCCATAACAGATTGGGCAATATTTGTACCCTTATCAACTTTATCTTTAAGATTTGCTAATTCAAATTTCTTATGTGTAAAATAGTTAAACACCCACTTAGGTCTCATGGCAAAACTCATTAAACTATCTAAAGTAAATTTTGGTGGTGTTGTAAAACCTGATCTATGATCTCTTTCTCTATTTCCAGCAACAATAGTATCGACTGTAATACACATTCCATTGAAGTTTGCTCTTTTACATCTATCAATTAAATCATTAGTTATAGATTGGTCCTTATGAATATATAGCTGGAATATTTTTGGACCACTTGAAAGATTTGCAATTTCTTCAATCGAAAAAGATGCCATAGTAGACATACTGTATATAGTACCAAATTTTTCAGCAGCACGAGCAGAAGCTTTATCTCCATCTGGGTGATATAAACTTTGCATAGCGGTAGGAGATAAAAAAATTGGCATATCCATCTTTGTTCCAAAAACCTCTGTCTTTAAATCAGGTTCACCAACACTATTTAAAATATTTGGAATTAGATCACAGTCATTAAATGAATCTGTGTTCCTATTCATTGTAACTTCATCGTCTGCTCCTCCATCTATATAATGAAAAATAGGTGCAGGGAGTTTTTTTTTTGCTAACTTTCTAAAGTCATCAAAGTTATAGCAATTGCTTAAACTCATTATCCTCTGAATCTTAAATTACTTCTGTTTAGGTCACTGATTTTTGTGCAACCCATTAATTTCATATCTCGTTGCAGTTCAGTTTTATATTGATTTAGTGCTCTTTCCACTCCTGCTTGACCTGCTGCAGCTAAAGCATAAAGATAAAGTCTTCCGCCTGAACAAGCTTTAGCACCTAAGGATAATGCTTTTAACATATGAGTTCCTCTGTGAATTCCTCCTTCACATATAACATCAAGTTTATCGCCGACAGCATCAACAATTTCTGCAAGTTGATCAAAAGGAGATCTAGAACCATCAAGTTGTCTTCCTCCATGATTTGAAACCATAATTCCAGTACAACCAATATCTACAGCTTTTTTTGCATCTTCAACACTCATAATACCTTTAAGAGCAAAATGGCCACCCCATTGAGAACAAAGTTTTTCAGCATCTTTCCAATTCATAGATTGGTCTAACATAGTAGAAAAATAACTCCCAATTGATGAGTTGGTGCTTGTGCCTTCTTTTACAAAATCTTGAAGGTGCGGTAATTCAAATTTACCTTTAGTCAGATAGTTTATCCCCCACATAGGCTTAGTGGCAAAACTAAACAAACTTGATAAAGTCAACTTAGGTGGAGATGTAAAACCAGTTCTTAAATCTCTCTCTCGGTTTCCTCCTGTAATAGTATCTACCGTTAAAGCCATTACATCAAATTTTGCTGCTTTAGCTCTCTCTAAACAAGAGTCATTCAAGCCTCTGTCTTTGTGAAAATAAAATTGAAACATCTTAGGGGTATCAATCATAGCAGAAATCTCTTCTACACTGACTGTAGCCAAAGCTGAAACACCAAACATTGTATTAAATTTTTTTGCTGCCTTTCCAACTGCTCTTTCACCATCATAATGAAAAAGTCTTTGTAACGCAGTTGGTGCTAGGTAAAATGGTAAATCCAATTTTTTTCCAAATATTGTTGTCGAAAGATCAACATTTTCAACTCCTCTTAAAACATTTGGAACTAAATCAACATCATCAAAAGCACTAGTATTTCTAGCATACGTTATCTCATCATCAGCAGCACCATCAATGTAGTGAAAAATTGGAGAAGGTAATTTTTTTTTAGCTAATTTTCTAAAATCACCGAAATTGTGACAGTCTTTTAAATTCATAAACTTAGTTTAAAATTTTTTTATATAATTAAACATATAACTATTTGCCCCAGGATTTTTATCTCCAAGGCTCGCATTGGATATATGGTTATATGACACTGCTATTTCACTATTAGAAGAAAATTCATAAGAAATTTGTATTTCTGTTTTAAACTCAATTACATGTCCTAAGTCTTTACCATCACCTTCAGAATATAGACCAGGAGTAAAGCTTGGAGTAAACTTGAAAGGACCCTCATTATAAATTTGAAAACCTGTATAAATATATGCCGCGTTATCTGCTGTCACCATTAGACCTGTCACTGGTTGAAGGATTCCTAAAAAGCTCTCTTTATCTTTTCCAGTATTAATATGCTGTATGCCAAATAAAGTAGACTTTTTTCCCTCGTCACTAAAATCAAACGTTCCAGAATAAAAACTCCAATTTTCATTAGAACTATGTCCATCTGCTTTTACTAAATTAAAACCCAGCAAAAAATAAATTAACAATAATTTTAAAATGGTTTGCATAAAAACTTGTATCTACTTTATAGATACTTTTCTAAGAATTAAAATACCGCCAAAAACAAATAAAATCAAAGGTAATACCCAAAGTAAAACTGTGGTTTTGTTAATTTCTGGATCATAAACTATCCACTCTCCGTATTTGCTCTTAAGAAAGTCATAAATCTGTTCATCATTTTTACCTTCATCGATTTTATTTTGAATTAAAATTTTCATACTTAAAGCAAAATCAGATTGAGAGTCATAAACTGATTGTCCTTGACAAATTAAACATCTTAAATTTTTTGAAATTTGATCAACCTTTTCAGAATTAGCTGCATTTGATAGATTAAATGAACCTATTAAGTAAAATATTACAAGGACTAAAATTTTAATTTTCATTTTTGATTATCATTTTAAGTTCATCAAGTTTTTTATTATCTAGTGGACCTATATATTTTTTTAAAATAGTTTTAGAATTGTTATTTATAAGAATTGTTTCAGGTACACCATATGCTCCTAGCTCAATTGAATTAACTCCAGAAGGGTCAACTACAATTTTAGAATAAGGATTACCCAGTTCTTTAATAAATTTTTTTGCATTAATTTCGTTATCTTTATAATTAATTCCTATTATATTTAACTTATCCAATGACTTGAGGTTTAATAAAAAAGAATGCTCCTCTCTACAAGGTAGACACCATGAAGCCCAAATATTAATTATTGAAAAATCTTTATCATTTATCAATTCATATAATGTTGACTCTTCATCAGAGTAAAGAAACTTTGCCTTAAAGTTAAAATCAATTTTACTTGAGTTTAATTTAGGTGAATAATTATTTGTTTTATTCAGGCCTTTTAGAAGAATAAAAAAACTTACAATAACTAAAAAAACTACTGCAATTAGCTTAATATTTTTAACCATTTTTTTTTACAATGCTTAATATTCCTCCAAAGGAAATTAATATTATTGATATCCAAATCCATATCATGAACGGTTTTATTTGATACCTAACATTATAAAATCCATCATTTTTTAATATATTAAACACTAAAAAATTATCTGAATATAATGTTGATTCAATATCAGCTTCACTGGTTATGGTCTGTGGCTGATCATAAACTCTAACTTCTGGTTTTAAATTAATCGAATTATTTTTGTCTGTAATTTTAAAGTTTGCTTCTAAAGATTGATAATTTTTATTTTCATTAATTTTAAGACTTTCAAATTTGATTGTTTTATTTAAAAATTTTCTTTCATCACCAACTTTCATATTAGATGAATATTCTTTAGCTAGAACACCATTGACTAAAACACTTAAAATAAACAAACTAAAACCAAAATGAGATATTTTTTGAGATAAATTTGTTTTTTTTACTGAAAAATCTTTAATAGTAATAAAAAAAAGAAAAAAGCTTGCTATAAAAAGTGGGAGTGAAAATAAATAGGAAATTCCAACTCTTTTTAAAAAAATAAAAGAAACAATTATTGATAAAATAAAAAATAAAAGTTGCTGCAGATTAATTTTATTTATTTTATCTTTTATCCAATTAAAATTTGGTCCAATTGCCATAAAAATTAGAAAAGG
>CACGVB010000023.1 GCA_902576395.1 uncultured Pelagibacteraceae bacterium | reverse complement strand
AGAACATTGAGTTTGATAATAAAAAAGCAGACAAAGTGAATTATTGGATTGGTGAGAATGTAATTACTGTTAAAGCAAATAAAGAGGTAATTTTAAGTTCTGGGACGATAGGCTCACCTCATATTCTTCAAGCTTCAGGTATTGGTCCAGGTGAACTTTTAAAAAAAAATAATGTAAATGTAGTTAAAGATCATCCTGGAGTAGGTATGAATTTAACAGATCATTTAATGTTAAGACCAGTTTATAAAGTTAAAAATTTAGAAAGCTTAAATGATATCTATTATAGTATGACTAAAAAGCTTATGACTGGACTAAAATATTTCTTATTTAGAAAAGGACCACTAACGGTCGGGGCTAGTTATTTATGTGGCTTTGTAAAAAGTGATGATCATTTAGCAACTCCTAATTTGCAATTCCATGTATCTCCAGCTAGCACAGATGTCTTAGGCAAAGGCTCCCTTCATAAATTTACAGCATTCACTCCTAGCATCACAAATGTAAGACCAACCAGCAGAGGTTCTATTAAATTAAAATCATCCGATACAAGAGTATCTCCAGAAATTAAGATGAATTACTTATCTACAGACGAAGACAGAGAAATTGCAGGTAAAGCATTAAAAATCACAAGAAATATTGTTATGAATTCAAAAGCTTATAAAGAGTATGAGCCTGAAGAATATAGGCCTGGAATTCATATTACGGATAATGAGGAATTGGCTAAAGAGGCTGGAAAATTTTGTAGTACTATTTTTCATCCTGTGAGCACATGTAGAATGGGGACTGACGAAAATGCAGTTGTATCTGACCGATTAGTCGCTCATGGCTTAGAAAATTTAAGAATTGTTGATGCATCTGTCATGCCATCAATAACCTCAGGAAATACTAATGCACCTACTATTATGATTGCTGAAAAAGCAGCAGATATGATAATAGAAGATGCTAGATGACCGAAGAAATAACAATTTTTTTTCAAATAATATTTATAGATTTAATTTTAGCTGGAGATAATGCCATTATCATTGGAATGGTTGCCTCTAAGTTTCCAACAGAACAAAGAAAAAAAATTATTTTTTGGGGCATTGGTGGAGCAGTAATACTAAGAATTTTATTAACACTTTTAACCGCTTATCTTTTACAAATCACAGGTTTAAGACTTATAGGTGGTCTGTTGCTTCTTTACATAGTTTATAAACTTTATGTCGATGTAATTAAAAATTCAGGTGGTAGTGAGGAAAATATTAAAGTTGATAACTCATCAATGTTGAAAGCAATTTGGACCGTTTTGCTAGCTGACTTTACGATGAGTTTAGACAATGTGCTCGGTGTTGCTGGTGCTGCCAAAGATCATTATTATCTATTAATATTTGGTCTTGTTTTATCTATTATTTTGATGGCTACAGCTGCAACATTAATTTCCAAATGGATAAAAGATTATAAATGGATAGCATGGGTTGGTTTATTTGCTATATTGTTTGTGGCAGTTGAACTAATTTACACAGATTTAAAACTTTTTATTTAAATGTATTTAAAAAAAATTAATCTTAAAAATAAGTATGCTCTTGTAACAGGGGCTGGTAAAGGCTTAGGAAGAGCTTGTTCTATTGCAATGGCTGAGGCTGGTGCAACAATAATAGGACTAAGCAGAACTTCCTCGGATTTAGATAAACTAGAAAAAGATATAAAAAAAGTGAAAAGTAAATTGATAAAAATAAACTGTGATGTAATGGATTACAAAGATTTAAGTAAAAAATTAAAAAAAATAAAAATAATAGATATTTTAGTAAACAATGCTGGGACTAATATTCCAGAACCGTTTGATAAAGTAAAACAAGAAAGCTTAAATTATTTGATAGATTTAAATTTAAGAGCTTCATTTAATGTTGCTCAAATAGTTGTAAAAAAGATGATAAAAAATAAGAAAAGAGGTGGATCCATTATTAACATGTCATCGCAACTTGGTCATGTAGGTATGTCTGGTAGAAACGTTTATAATATGACTAAATTTGGTATTGAAGGACTGACTAAAGGTATGGGTGTAGAGCTCGCCACAAAAAATATAAGAGTAAATACCGTAGCGCCAACCTTTGTTGAAACACCAATGGTGAAAAAATTTTTTAAAAACAAAAATTTTAAAAAATTAGCACTAGGAAATATTCCTATGGGTAAAGCCGCAAAAGAGAGTGACGTTGCAACTGCAGTTTGTTTTTTAGCTTCAGATGCTGCAGCAATGATAACAGGAACATCTATAAAAATAGACGGTGGGTGGACCGCAAAATAATGAAAAAAATATTGCTTATCATAGCAATTTTATTTCCAACAAACATTCTGGCGATTGAATTTACTGGTAAGTTTATTCAAGGACATTATATTTTAGGTAAAACTGATCCAAGTTCAAAAATTATAATTGATAAAAAAAAAATAAAAGTATCCAAAAATGGTTTCTTTGTATTTGGTATAGATAGAGATAGAAAATACGATATATTAATTACAAAAATTTCGAATGGTAAAACTAAAAAAATCACTAAACGTGTATTTAAAAGAAAATACAATATTCAAAGAATAGATGGATTACCTGAAAATAAAGTAACACCTCCAGAGTCTGTATACAAAAGAATAAAAAAAGAGAATGGAAAAATAGGTGATGCAAGAGCCATAAATTCAGATTTAAATTATTTTAGCAATAAATTCATTATGCCTGTTAAAGGAATAATTAGTGGAGTTTATGGAAGTCAAAGAATTCTAAATGGTAAACCAAGATGGCCTCACTATGGAATAGATATTGCTGCAAAAAAAGGAACGCCAATAAAGTCATCTGGAACTGGAGTTGTTACAATGGCTGAAAATGATCTTTATTATACTGGTGGAACAATCATAATGGATCACGGTCATGGCATATCAACAATCTATTCACACTTAGAAAATGTAATGGTTGACGTTGGAGACTTAATAAAACAAGGTGATATAATAGGTACAGTAGGTTCTACTGGCAGATCAACAGGTCCTCATCTAGACTTTAGAGTTAATTGGTTTCAAACTAGACTTGATCCAATGACAGTTATTCAATAATCTATTACTATGAAAAATGATATCCAATCAGTTTCAAAAAGACTAGTTAATGCCTACAACAAAAATAAATTAATCAATCCAATACCAGAGAAGTTTTGCAAAAATATTAAACTTGCACATAAATTAAGAATGTTATGTGAAAGTAAAATTAATGATAGCAAAATAGGATTTAAAGCAGGTGGAACTATTTTTGCTCTCTTAAAAAAGTTAAAAGAAAAAGAACCTTTCCATTCAACAGTATTCCAAAAAAACCTTATTAAATCAGGAGGTAAAGTTAAGGTAAATAAATATGCTCTAGGTATTGAAGTAGAAGTTTATTACATAATTAAAAAATCCTTTTTTGGTTTCAAAGGTAGGCTAAATCCAAAAAATGTCACAAAATTTATAACCCATATGGGTCCTTGTATTGAGGTAGTAGGTTTTAGACAGAAAAAAAAAGGTATTAAGTTTTTAGGTGATTTATGTAGTGATTTTGGAGTAAATATTAAATTTATTACGGGACCAAAAAAGAAGTTTAAAAAATTAAATTTAAATAATTTAAAAACAAATTTAAAAAATAATAAGGGTTTAAATATCAAAGGTAATACAAATACTGTTTATATAAACCCTCTTAATTCTCTAAAATTTGTCTTAAATAAAATTAGGAAAGAAAAAGTAAAATTAGAGAAAGATTTCTACGTGTTCACAGGCTCAACGGTAGGAGTTGTTCCAATAAAAAATAAGGGCGAATATATAGGCAAAGTTGATAAAATCGGATCAGTTAGAACCACTATCAATTAATGGGTCTTCATTTTTCCTCAGAAGAATTCAAAAATAGAAAAAATAAAGTTATTACTAAATTAAAAGAGGAAAAAATAGATGCCTTGGTCATGTTTAGACAAGAGTCTATGTATTGGCTGACTGGTTACGATACATTTGGTTATGTTTTTTTTCAGTCCTTAATATTAGACCAAAAAGGCAATTTAATATTATTAACTCGAGCTCCTGATTTAAGACAAGCACAAAATACTTCAAATATAGAAAATATAAAAATTTGGGTTGATAAAGATGATTCTAATCCCACAGAGGATCTAAAGCAAATCTTAAACGAACTCAACTTAAAAGATAAAAAGATCGGTATTGAGTATGAAGCTTATGGACTTACTGGACGTAATGCAATTAATTTAAATAAATCATTAAAAAATTTTTGCTCTTTAGATGATAAATCTGAATTAATAACAAAACTCAGAGTAATTAAATCTCCTGAAGAAATAGTTTATGTTAAGAAAGCAGCAACCCTAGCCGACAAAGCTTTAGATGAAGTTTGGAAATTTGCTAAAAAGGGAGTGAGTGAAAGTAAAATTCTTGCTGAAATGAATAGAGTAATTTTTGAAGGAGGTGGGGACTATCCTGCAAATGAATTTATAATAGGTTCTGGTAAAAACGCACTACTATGTAGATATCAATCAGAAAAACAAATACTTAATGATGTAGATCAACTAACTATTGAATGGGCAGGTACGTATAGACATTATCATTCTGCAATGTTCAGAACTATACCGATTGGAAAAGCAAATCCCAAACATTATGAAATGCATGAGGCTTGTGAAGAAGCACTAAAAAATTGTGAAAATACATTAAAACCTGGTAATAAAATTGGAGAGGTTTTTGATATGCATGCAAAAATATTTGATAATTTAGGTTATAAAGATTGTCGGATGAATGCATGTGGATATTCATTAGGTGCAACATTTTCCCCTAACTGGATGGATTGGCCAATGCTTTACACAGGCAATCCTTATGTAATCCAACCAGGAAATGTTTTCTTTATGCACATGATTCTAATGGATAGTAAAAATGAGTTAGCTATGAATCTAGGTGAGACTTACATTGTTACTGAAAAAGGAAATGAAAGACTAGGCAATCAAAAGACAGACTTAGTTATTCTCTAAGTAATAAACAAGTTTAAAACCCAGTTTGGTCATAATAATAAGTTATCTAATTGAAAATATTATTTGTAAAAGATAATTTATTAATACCATATCTCATGGTGAAAAAGAGGCCGATATCGCATCGGTTAAAAGCGAGTTTTGGAAAAACAAACAAGGAGAGTGTATGAAAAGAATGCACAGAGTTTTAAGTTCGTTTAGCCGAGGCTCAAAGAACGCTAGGCTAAATCAATTAATGTTTCGAAATTTGAAAACTGTAGAAACTAATGCCAACGGTACAAGTGGATACGTTATCAAATCAGGAAAAAATTCTGGGGAAACATTAGGACACTTAAGAAAAGAGAGTAAAAAAATATAGCTTAAAGAATGAGATATGGGGCATTAAAAAAATAACTGCCCCATATTTTTTCTTTCTATTTTACTGGGGTCATAATTTTTTGACCTTCAACTCCCATAGCAACAACAATTGCTTTTACAGGAACATCTCCAATATTTTTAGATTCATGAGCCACACCTACATCTTCAATAAATGCATCTCCAGCTTTATAAACATAGCTTTTGCCACCTTGGGTAAGTTCAATTTCTCCTTGTTGTATCATTATTAAAACAGGGAACGAGTGAGTATGTGGAACTACAGGGCCTCCTACGGGCACAGTAAATTCAAAAGCTGTGATCTTTGCTTTTCCGGATGGATAAACAATATCGTTACCCATACCAGTCTGACTAGTTGATAAAATTCTTTTTACATGACCATCAGCAAAAACAGAGCTGTTTAAACCAAACGATACAAATAAAATTAGAAATAATTTTTTCATAAAATACCTTTCTGATTAATGAAGGTAAACTATCAGGCGATAGAAATTAATATATATGGCAAAATGTAATCTATTTACTCCACTCAACTTTAAACATAGCTTCGTTGCGTCTCATCATAGGAAGCGTAAAAGGCCCATTATAAGTTGCTCTTATTGGAGGTCCTTTAATGATTACTTTATCCTCTAAGAGTTTTTTATTAAGAATTTCCTTATGTTTGAAGAAATTATTATCTGAGGCTCTTCCAGAATATTCTATTACAGCAAAAAAACCTTCTTCTATTGTTGAGATTTTAACATCTGAATTTGTGGGTATAGGCGCATTCTCTTTTGTAAATTTTGATGGAAGATAAAATTGCATATAGTATCCATTATCCTTCTCACCCTGTGTTACAGGTACAGTCATTTTGATTTCTTGGGATTTATTATTCTGACCCGAGATATATTTAAAAAGTTTTCTAAAACTACTGTCATCGTTTCTACTTACAACTTCGACAACTAGACGGTCTTTATAATGTCTCACTTCGTATATTTCAGATTTATATACTACTTCATATTGAGATTCCTCATAAGCCATTGAAGTAGAGTAAGGTAAAATACAGAATATATAAATCAAAAAAGATATCGATATTATTGATTTTCTCATTTAGTTAGATCCTAACTCTTGCAACCTATCAGATAAATAAGTTTGCTCACTATTATTTCCTGAGGCAAGTTTGATCATTGCATTCACAACTATCTCAACTTTTATTGGAGTATATTTTTTAAATCCACCAAAAAAGAATAAGGATAGAAATTTCATCACTGGAATTCCTAAAACCTCAACAATTCTAAAGTCTTTTCTGTTGCCAACTAAAAATGAGGGTTGAATAATGCTTAGGTTAGAAAACCCAATCTTTTTTAGCTCCTCCTCTACTTGACCTTTATTTTTTAAATATGTACTTGAGGCTTTCGGGTTTGCTCCAATTGAGGAGACATAAATAAAATTACTAATTGAATTAAATTTTGCAATTTTTGCTAATTGTACAGGCAAGTCATATTCTATTCTTCTATATTCGTTTTTATCGGGTGTGTCTTTGTGAGTTGTACCAATGCAAAAAAAACAATCATCACCTGTTAATTTTTCTTTTAAAGTGTCTAAATCTAAAAAATCTGTATTGATCACTTCAACTTTTGGATTATCAATAGAAGGTAATTTTCTGACAAATATTTTTATTTTGTTGTAAGTATTATTATTGATTAAATTATCTAGTAAATTAGATCCAATTAACCCAGATGAGCCAAATAAAATAGCGGTTTTCATTATTATTTTAAATACTCTTCTTTCATAAATTTTTTTATTCTATTTGCTCCTTCAATTATATCCTCAGTGCTTCTAGCGTATGAAAACCTTATTGTAGAATTTCCTCTTTTTTGATCGAAATCAAGTCCAGGAGTTATTGCTACTCCTGCTTTATCAAGCACTTCTTTACAAAAGTTAAGGCTATCTTTCGAATACTCTGAAATATCAATGTAGATATAAAAAGCACCATCTGGAGGAGAAAATTTATTTAAACCAGCCTTAGGTAACTCTTCTAACAAAATTGATCTATTTTTTTTATAAACCTCTACATTTGTATTTAATTCCTCTTTTGCATCCATTGCTGATAGAGCAGTTAATTGACTTACATGAGGAGGACAAATAAAAAGATTTTGAGATAATCTTTCTACTTGTCTCACATGGTCTTCAGGAACAATCATCCAGCCTACTCTCCAACCTGTCATAGAAAAATATTTAGAAAATGAATTTATAACATAACACTCATTTGAAATTTCTAATGCAGATGTAGGATTATTTTCATATTGAATTCCATGATAAATCTCATCGCTAATAAAACTCACTTTATTTTCATGCGCAGTATTAATAAGTTCTTCTAGTTTTTTTTTATCAAGCATTGAACCAGTTGGATTTGCAGGAGAAGCAACTAATAAACCATTTAAATTATTTTCTTTAATATCTTTCGGTATAGGCTGAAATTTATTTTGGAACTCTGTAAAAATATCAATTGGAATTAAATCTTGAGACTTTAAAATTTGTCTATAGCTAGGATAGCCTGGAGCGGCAATGCCTACTCTATCTCCAACATCAAATAATGCTGCAAAAGAAAGTATAAATGCTCCTGAAGATCCAGTTGTTATAATTATTCTGTCTGGGTTTAAATCAATATTGTACCAATCTCCATACAATTTAGAAATTCTATTTCGTAATTCTGGCAAACCTAAAGTAACTGTATAGCCAAGATCATTATTAGAAATTTCATGTGAAATAAATTGTTTGGCACGCTTTGGTGCCGGTGTTCCTGGCTGACCTACTTCCATATGAATTACATGCTTGCCATTAGCTTCTGCTTTTCTAGCAGACTCCATTACATCCATTACAATAAATGGGTCTACATTACTTCTTTTAGATTTCTTCATTTAGTTTCTATTTCTGGATTAAATATTATAAACTGATCTTAAATACTCTTGCTGTTTTTTCGTCTGAAATATTTAGAATTTTAAACTTGGATGTTTTTTCTAACTTTTGACCTTTATTAGTTACAAAAGATTTCATTTTTTTTACTTCGCCTTCAGGCATTTTTCTAGTGTATTTTAAAGTATGCTTTTTTGATCCTATAATAAATATTGTTTTCATAAATATTAAGTTAATATATTACAAAGTATCAATTGATCCAATAATATTTAAATTCTTATCGGTTATTACTATTTCTCCTGAAGAAGTCCCTATATTTAGCATTGAAGATATAACAACAAAATGAGTAACAAAAATTATATTTTCTTTACCATTCCATTGATTAATAAACTCTTTTAGTTGAGTTATTTGCCTCTCTTCATTTGCTTCAAATCTAATATCATAAAAAGAATTTAGTGCACTAAATGTTTGATAATTTTTAAAAGCAAATTTAGCTGTATCTATACATCTGCACCATTCACTTGAATAGACATTTTCAATTTTAATATGGTTTTTATTAAATATACTTCCAATAAATTTTGACTGTTCAATTCCTCTTTGATTTAAATTTCTTTGGGTAGAACAATCATTTAAATCAAAATTTTCTGGATCTCCATTCCCTGGTGCAAGCGCATGTCTAATAAAAATTATTTTTCCTCCCTCTTTTAAAGAATTAAGGACTTCTTCTGCAGAATAAGCAGAATTAACTGCAAAAATATTAATAAAAAATATTATTAGTAGTTTTTTCATTTACACAGATTGGTTTTTAATCAACTCTTTAATCTGTGGTATCATTATTTGTGGTGACCTCATGGACGGATAAATCTCTTTTACTTTTTCATAACTCTTTAAAGCCTTTTCATAATTTTTTAACTTAATTTGAACGAGACCCTGTCCTGATAATGCTCCAAAATGTCTTTTCTCTAGTTTTAATACCTTGTCTATATCATTTTGAGAATCTTGATATTTGCCCATTAAATAAAAGACAGTTGCTCTTTTATTCCAAGCTTCTGCCCAAGCAGGATCTTTTTTAATTACTGTTGTGAATATATCTACAGCAACTGAATATTGCTCTTGATTCATAAATTTTGTTCCTCTTGATAGCAAAGAAGTTAAATTTTGATTAGTGGGATGTTTTGTCCAAATATCCCAAATTTTCATCTCTGTATCAATTGCAATTGAGTGGTTTTGAATTTTTAATTTTTCAAATAAGCTATTTAATCTTATTTCATTTTCATTAGAGTTTGATGAGGTACTAATAAAAAAAATAGCAAGAAAAATGGTAATTATTTTTTTCATTTAGAAATTATTTTCCACCAACAACCATACCTTCAACCATCATTGTCGGTGAATTCGTTGCATAGTTAAATTCTAAATCGTCGGCTAAAGTTATATTTTTAAAAATATTATTTAGGTTTCCAGCAATTGTAATTTCACTTACTGGATATGAAAACTCTCCATTCTCAATCATCATGCCAGATGCTCCTACAGAATAATCACCGTTAATAATATTTGTACCATGGCCGATAGTTTCTTTAATATACAAGATTTTATTTTCTGATTTGATTAGATCTTCAAATGTTTTTGATCCATTTTGAAAATACAAATTTGTTGTACCACTTGCCCTACCATTAGACTTTCTATTTATTTTTTTCCCATTATAAGTATCAATTAAATAGTCTTGAAGAATACCGTTCTTTATCAAATCAAGGTTAACTACTGCTATGCCTTCGCTATCAAAGTAACGAGATCCATTGGCTTTTCTTATATTACCATGATCTTGTATATTTATTTCAGGGTTAAAAACTTGTTGATTTAATTTATCTTTTAAAAATGTAGTACCTTTTGCAATTGCACTTGATGATATTGCACTTGCAAATATAGATAGAAAATTTTTTGAAATTCTTTTATCAAATATCAGACTAATTTTTTCACTTTTTATCTTTTGTGGATTTAATTTCTTTACTGCATGCTCTGCTGCAATAGATCCAAGTTGTTTAGGTTTTAAAATATCACTGTAAAACCTTTTACTTGTATATTCATAATCTCTTTCCATGCTTCCGTTGCTTTTTGAAACAACTTCACAATATGCAGTAAATTGTGAAGTTTTATATCCATCAGCAAATCCATTTGAATTAGCTAATAAAAAATTTGATTTGTTCTCACCAAATCCAGATCCATTAGTATTTATTATTTTATCATTTGAAAAAGCTTCCTCTTCTGCCTCTTTTATATAATTAATCTTGTCTTCATTGCTTAAATGAGTTTCATCATACAAGTCTAAGTCTTTTAATCCTTTAAAATGAAGGTCTTTATCTGGTAATGAATTATATTCATCCTCAGGAGTAATTTTCATTGTTTCAATACATCTATTTACTAACTCATCTAAATTACTTTCTTTTAGATTCGATGAAGCTATTGAGGACTTTTTTTTACCTAAATAAGTTGTAAGGACTACTCCAAGATTTTCAGACCTTTCAGATCCATCAAGTTTTTTATTCCTTACATTTACATTTTCAGAAACAGAACTTTGCACTAATATGTTTGCATCAGATGAACCTAATTTTTTTGATTTACTAAGGCATATATCAGCAATTTTTTTTAAATACTGTTGATCTTTAATCATCTTACTATAGTTGGGTTCCGCCAACAGTCATATTATTGATAAGCAAAGATGGTTGTCCAACACCAACTGGTACGCCTTGTCCAGCTTTACCACACGTTCCAATGCCAGGATCTAACATCATATCATTTCCAATCATTAAAATTTCTTTTAAAGAAGATGGTCCATCACCAATTAAAGTAGCTCCTTTAATTGGAGATCCAATTTTTCCATTTATAATCTCATAAGCTTCTGTACAGTTAAAAACGAATTTACCAGAGGTAATGTCAACTTGACCACCTCCAAAACTTACAGCAAAAATACCTTTATCTACTGATTTAATCATTTCTTCTTGAGTGTTTGATCCACCTAACATTATCGTATTTCTCATTCTAGGCATCACTACATGTTTATAGCTCTCTCTTCTTCCATTTCCTGTTGATTTTGTATTCATAAGTCTTGCATTAAGTCTATCTTGCATGAAATTTTTTAAGATACCATTTTCAATTAAAACTGTTCTTTCTGTTGGCGTTCCTTCATCATCAATATTTAAACTACCTCTTCTATTATCTAATGTTCCGTCGTCGATTATTGTAACTCCATCGCTCGCAACTTTTTTACCAACTAAATCATGAAAAGCTGAAGTTTTTTTTCTATTAAAATCTCCTTCTAGTCCATGACCTACAGCTTCATGAATTAAAATTGCAGGCCAACCAGGTCCTAAAACAACTTTCATTTCTCCTGCAAGAGAAGGTTTACTTTCTATATTCGTACTTGCAATTCTAAAAGCTTCATCACAAACTTTTTTCCAATTATCATTTTTAAGATATTCATCATAATCTTGTCTTCCACCAATACCAAAAACACCAGTTTCTTTTCTACCATTCTTTTCAACCATTACTGACATATTTATTCTAACTAAAGGTCTGTTATCTGATAATAATTCTCCTCCAGATCTAATGATCTCAACATTTTTCTTCTCTGCTAGAAGGCTTGCTGTTACTTGTTTAACTGAACTATCTTTTGATCTGGCATACTCATTCATATTGTTCAGCAATTCTATTTTTGATTTCATTGACTTGCTCTCAATTGGATCAACGTCTTTATAAAGCTTCTGATTAGTTTTTTTAATTTCTGAATTATATGTTCCGCTATTATTTTTTAAAGTTGACTTAAGATTTTCGCTAGATTTTTTTAATGATTTTTCTGAAATTTCGTTTGAATGAGAATAAGCTACTGTATCACCTGTTACAGCTCTAAAACCATAACCTAAGTCAGATGTATAATTTGAACTTTTAATCTTGTTATCATCTAATACAATTGTCTCAGATTTTGTATCCTCTATATAAAGCTCACCATCATCACAATTATTTAGAGTTTCAGAAACAATGCTATCTGCTTTTTCTGAAGTTAATGCTGAATTTTTAAGTAAAGAGGACATTAGCTATATTTAAAGGTGAATTTAATATTATCAAGAATGATATGCGCGATTATTGATCACATCAAGTAAGGCTAATTACTTAATTTTCTTCAAAAAAAAATTAGTTAAATGTTTAATAGTTGCCTTTGGGTTTTGCTCTGGAATGAAGTGACCTGAGTTTATAGGATAACCTATAACTTTTTTCTTAGTATATCTTTGCCAAATTTTTAATGGTTTGAACTGCTTTCCAATTACTCCCTTACTTCCCCATAACACTTGGACTGGAATATTTAGTTTTTTCTTTCTATCTTGTTTGTCATGATCCAAATCAATAGTCGCAGACGCCCTATAATCTTCACAAGATCCATGAATTCTTTTTGGTTGCTTGAAACATTTTAAATAATTTTCTTCAACTTTTCCAAATTTGTGATTCCCTGACCATTTATCTAAACAACTTTTCATCCATTTACGTGGATCGCTCATTATCATTTTCTCAGGTAACCATTTTGGTTGTATTAAAAAAAACCAATGAAAGTAAGCTTTTGCGAAATCTTTCGTCGTTAGTTCGTACATATCTAATGTTGGACAAATATCTAAAACACTAAGAGCTATTATATTTTTTCTATGGTCTCTTGCTAACCTGTGAGCAACTCTTCCACCTCTATCATGTCCCGCAACAAAAAATTTGTTAAACCCTAATTTTATCATCATCTGTTTCATGTCACTTGCCATTTCTCTTTTTGAGTAGTTGTAATGTTTGCTATCTGATGCTGGAGCAAGACTATTTCCATATCCTCTTAAATCTGCAGCAACCACTGTAAATTTTTTAGATAACTCAGGGGCTGTTTTGTGCCACATTAAATGTGTTTGTGGATATCCGTGTAGTAAAAGTAATGGTGGACCTTCACCACCAACTCTACAAAAAACCTTGCCCTTTTTTACCTTTACGTACTTTGACTTAAAACCATTAAACATGCCTAATAATATGTATTTTTTAAATTAAAGCCAATGAAAACGCTGCATCAATATTAATAATTAATTTGAATTTGCTTTGAGCCCCTGTATAAATTCGGACTCGTGAGAATTGAAGAAGAACTAAAATTAGACTACTCAGATGTACTTTTTAGACCTAAGAGAAGTACTCTTCAAAGTCGTAAAGATGTAAATCTAAAAAGAACTTATAGATTTAAGTATAGTAATAATGAATGGTCTGGAATTCCTATCATGGCCTCAAATATGGACGGTGTTGGTGAACTTGGTGTAGCTGAAAAGCTTTCTGAATACGGAATGATCACATGTTTAACTAAACAGCATAACATTCAAAAAATAAAAAAATTCAAAAAAATAAAATCTATTCATCCAAATATTGCTTTAAGTATAGGAATAAAAAAAGAAGATTTTGAAAATTTAGATAAAATTTTAAAAGAATATAGTTTCATAAAATTTATCTGCATTGATGTTGCTAATGGTTATTCTGAACACTTTAGTAAATTTTTAAAATCCGTGAGAGATAAATATCCTACTAAAACTATTATTGCTGGTAACGTGGTAACGGCAGATATGGCACAAGAATTAGTATTATCAGGAGCAGATATTGTAAAAGTTGGAATTGGACCAGGTAGTGTTTGCACTACAAGAATTCAAACAGGTGTTGGTTATCCTCAGTTAAGTGCTGTCATTGAATGTGCTGATGCTGCCCATGGTTTAGGGGCACATATTATTGCTGATGGGGGTTGTACTTGCCCGGGTGATGTCGCAAAAGCTTTCGGTGGTGGTGCAGATTTTGTGATGCTTGGAGGAATGTTTGCTGGTCACGATGAAGGTGAAGGTAAGCTAATAAAATCAAATGGTCATAAATTTATAGAATTTTATGGATCAAGTTCTGACATAGCAAATAAGAAACATTACGGGGGTTTGTCTGACTATAGAAGTAGTGAGGGTAGAACAGTGAGAATTAAATATCGTGGAAAAATTAAAGATACGATAAATAATATTCTTGGTGGTGTCAGAAGTAGCTGTACTTATGTGGGAGCCCCTTCTCTTAAACAACTTAGTAAATGTACTACTTTTGTAAGAGTAGCTAAACAATTTAACGATACCTTTACTAAGTAAGGATGAAAGAATACAAAATCGCCTCAATTGCTGGAGATGGTATTGGAAAAGAGGTTGTTCCAGAAGCTTTAAAAATACTTAAAGAAGTAGCAAATCAACATCAATTTAAATTAAAGATAGATGAATTTGATTTTTCATCATGTGATTATTATGAAAAGCATGGAAAAATGCTACCTGATGATTGGAAACAACAAATTGGTAATCATGATGCAATATTTTTTGGTGCAGTAGGTATGCCAGATAAATACCCAGATCATATTACTTTATGGGGTTCCCTACTACAGTTTAGACGAGAATTTGATCAATTTATCAATTTAAGGCCAGTAAAATTATTTAAAGGAGTAAATGCACCCTTAGCAAATAAAAAACCTGGTGACATAGATATGATGATAGTGCGTGAAAACACTGAGGGCGAATATTCTTCGGTAGGTGGAAAAATGTATCAAAATACTGAAAGAGAAATTGTTATACAAGAAACTATAATGTCAAAACATGGAATAGATAGAGTTCAAAAATTTGCATTTGAATTAGCAAAAACAAGAGATCGAAAAAAATTAACTAATGCCACAAAATCAAATGGTATTTCTATAACCATGCCATACTGGGACCAAAGATTTTATGAAAATAAAAAAGATTTCCCTGAGATTAAAACAGATCAATTTCATATCGATATTTTAGCTGCAAGATTTGTTTTAACACCAGAGTGGTTTGATGTTGTTGTAGCATCAAATTTATTTGGAGATATTTTATCCGATTTGGGTCCAGCATGTACGGGAACAATTGGTATAGCTCCATCAGGAAATATTAACCCAACAAATAAACATCCTTCTTTATTCGAGCCTGTTCATGGATCAGCACCTGATATTGCTGGAAAAGGTATTGCAAATCCAATAGGTCAAATCTGGTCTGGCGCTATGATGTTAGATTATTTAGGCGAAAAAGAAGCTGCCACACGAATAGTAGGTTCAATCGAAAAAACTTTGCTAGAAAAGCAAAATAGAACCCAAGATCTAGATGGTGATAGCAATACAAAAGAATGTGCTAATAAAATCTTAGATAATATTAATTAACTTAGGTTGTTAAATATTGAATAGCAAAAAATATGGTAACAAATGATGCAAAAGTTGAGATAAATAAAGCTTTTATTATATTTTCAGGACTTACATTATAAGCAGAGCATAATACTACAGCTGTATGACCACATGGTGCAACACTAACAAAAAAAGCACCAGGAATTTTTTCAGGTTGTCCAGCATCAAATATGATAAAGCCAATTATCAAGAGGATGATTGGTGAAACAACTAATTTTAATATAGATATAGAAGCAGTTAATTTATTAATAACTTTATGTGTGTAAAAAGATAAGGTGATACCAATTGCAAAAAGTCCTATAGGCGAAACACAAGCTGCCAAAACAGA
>CACGVB010000022.1 GCA_902576395.1 uncultured Pelagibacteraceae bacterium | reverse complement strand
ATTATCATCATATTTAGATTTTAAATAAACATAAATAATCGTATATATTCCAACAATTGCAATGCTTAGGAGAATATCAGTTGGGTTCATTGGATTTCATCAAAAAATAATTTTTTTTGTTTGTATGTAAAAGGATATTCTTTTCCAATTGGTTGAAATTTTGTTTTAATAACAATTAAATTTTCTTTGCCAATTTTTATTTTCCAGGAGAGTCTTACATCTCCATTAAATAATCTTAGTGCTCCTAATTTAGAAAATCTCCATCCATCTTCAGATATGATATTGCCATCTTTATATCTTTTATAACTCTCGCTATCAAAAATATAGGTTACCTCCCCATCAGTTCTTTCATCTTTAAGGGTAATTGCATAATTATTTAAAAATTCAGCTGTTTGATTTTTATTTAGTCCCCTTTTTGAAACAGACTTTAAAAAATCTGTCGTTTTGTCAACAGCTTCATCTATTTTATTCTCGCTATAAGAATAATTTGAGAATAAAAGCAGAAAAAAAAGCACTAATGTGCTTTTTGATAAATTATAAATCATGATTTTAGCCAATATAACATTTTGAGTTGATTATTCAAATTAATGAAGTTTTATTTTGATTGTTTTAATTGAGTCAAAATAATAAGATTATTTAAAAAAAAGAGAGGGAAAATATGAATAAAATAAAAATATTATCAAAAAGTTTAGTTAGCATTTTGTTAGTTATTTCATTTGTAATTTCTTCAACTGCAGCTTTTGCTGAGATTGTTGGACGTTTATCTGTTCATTGGAGTCCAAAACATCATAGTGCTAAGCATGCTCAAATTTTTGCAGATGAAGTAAACAAAAGAGCAAATGGAAAACTTAAAATTGAGGTATATCCATCTAAACAACTTTTTGGAATTAGAGAGGTAATGGGTGCAGTAACTTCAGGGGCTGTTGAATTAGGAGGAATTGTTGGTGTTGTAAGTTTTCCTCCAATTAATAAGAACTTTAATGTTGCCTCTTTCCCAGGACTATTTAATTCTTGGGAGCAACAAAGAGGTTTTTTCCAAAACTCATCAAAAGGAAAAGAGATTTGGGGTGAATTAACAAAAAAAACCAATTCAACACTAGTTATGTACAACCCAGTTGGACCTGTAATGTCAATTTCAAGTGCGAGAGAATTAACAGGTATTGATGCTATGAAAGGTCTTAAAGCTAGAAGACTACTTAAGAGTGAGGAGCCTATGTGGGACGCTCTTGGAGCAAACCGTGTATCTTTAAAAACTGGAGAAGTATACAATGCTTTACAGTCTGGAATGATTGATACTATAAATAGTCCTCCAGGAAGCATAAAAGCATACAGTTGGTGGGAATTTTTAAAATATGCTCAAAAACCTTACCAATACTATGCAGATGCATACATAATGGCTAACTCTACTTGGTTTAATAGTTTACCTGCTGATTTGCAGAAAATAATAATGGATGTTGGTAAAGAAGTGGGAACACTTTCAACAGACAGAATTATGGACCACGGTGAAACTGTTCTTCAAGAATTCCAAGATAGAGGCGGTGTAGTAACAACTCTTTCAGGAGCTGAGAAAGCAAAATTTGATAAGTTAATGAAAGACAAAGTTATGCCTGCAATGGCTAAAATGATTGATGCTGATGCGTTAAAAGCAGCACAAGAATACGCAAATAATAATTAGAATAAGATATTTGCTTAATCTAATAAAATGAAAGCGTTGCGAGCAGTTAATAATTATTTAGCTTCGGCTTCATTAGCTCTCGCAATGTTAATCATTTTTATAATGGTTACTGCATTGTTTCTAAGTGCAGCCACACGATTCATAACTGGTACCGGATTTGCCTGGTTTATAGAATTACCTCCAGTGTTGGTTAGTTGGTTAGTATTTCCATTATTAGGACCTTTGCTAAAAAAAGGACAGCATATTAAAGTTGATTTTTTAACTCCATTACTATCAAAAAAAAATAAAGAAATTTTATTTTTAATTGTTAACACAATTGCACTTATATCAGCTTGTATTTTTTTTAAAGCTGGTTTTGATGCAACATTAATGTATTTCAATTTAGGTCAAGTTATGGAAATTGAAATAAGTATTCCTATATGGTGGATGTTTTTAGCATTCCCTGTAGGTTTCATGATATTAGCTTTAACCTCTTTAGAGTTGCTATTTGACAATATTATAAATTTAACAAAAAATTAAATGTTTGCGTTAGCATCAATACTATCTTTATCAGCTCTTATAATTTCTGTTCCTATTTTTTTAGTATTTGGTTTAGGTAGCTCTATAGCTGCAATTGGTGGACTTAATCTTCCTTGGTCTGTTTTAATTCAAGTATCTTTTGGGGCTCTAACAAAGCATGTGCTCATAGCTGTACCATTATTTATTTTTAGTGGGATGGCGATGCTTAAAGGTGGAGCAGCACTTAGACTTGTAAGATTTGCAACGACTTTGGTTGGACATTGGCCTGGAGGTCTCGGTGTTGCAATGGTTATTGCGATGGGATTCTTTGCAGCATTTTGTGGATCTATATTAGCCGCAATTACTGCAGTAGGAACAATTATGATGCCTAAAATGATTGAGCAGGGTTACCCTACTCCGTTTGTTGTTGTTTTAGCTGCATCAGCCGCATTACTTGAAGCTTTAATTCCTCCATCAAATGCTGCTATTTTATTTAGTGCACTTACATATGTCCCTGTCTCTAAAACATTTGCAGCAGGCGTGATACCAGGAATTATACTTTTAATTTTGATGGTTCTTTTAGTTTTATTTAAATGCAGACACATAAGAGCAGATAAAAAAGCAACACTAAAAGAAAGATTGGCTTCTTTTGTTGCTGCACTTCCAGCTTTAATAACACCTGTAATTATTTTAGGTGGAATATATGCTGGATTTTTAACTCCGTCAGAGTCAGCTGCAATAGCTGGAGTTTATGCTGTAGCAATTGGTTTTTTAATTTATAGAGAATTAACTTTTTCATCTTTGCTGAGTTGCTTAAAAGATACGGCAATAATTACTGCTGTTATATTTTCAATTATTGCAACAGCAACTTTTTTAAGTGTTGTTCTTACTTACACCCAAGCACCTCAAAAAATTATAACTTACTTTACAGATATGGGCGTAAGTGTGAATTTATTTTGGATAATGTTAGGAACTATTTGTTTAATTTTAGGAACCTTTATTGAAATAGTACCAGTATTTTATTTGACTGTTCCAATATTTGCAGCATTAACACTATCTTTTGATCAAAGCTTACTCCATTTATACGTGGTTTTTGTAGCTTTTGCTGGAATAGGTATGATAACTCCTCCTGTTTGTGTAGGCATATATACAGCTGCTGGCGTAATAAAAGAAAACCCAGCTAATGCATTTAAAGAAGTTCCATTATTTACAATAGTAGGAATAATTTATGGAATATTGATGATATTATTTCCTATATTTTCAACTTGGTTGCCAAGTCTCCTTTAAAACAGTTTTTCTAAATATTTGATTACTTCTTTGCTTCTTGGGTCTTTGTTGGCAAAACACTTTGTGAGAGTTATTCCGTGCCATCCACCAGTTTTTAATTTTTTTTTACATTTAGTATCACTAACATCAACAAATCTTACATTTTTTGATTCAGATAAAAATTTAGATGTTTTGGGATTTTCATATTTGTCTTTTTCATGGCTAAAAACTAAAACATTTTCTAATTGTTCTACTTTTATCATTGATATTTTGTAATTTCTCCAATTCACCCACCCTCTATGAGGTTTTTTTTCTTTAGCAAATTTTCCAGATCTTGCAGGATGGAATGCTATTACTCCATTAATTTCTGTTGGGAAATTTGATTTTAAAACAAGGGAGTCCCATCCGCCAGCTGAGTGCCCCGCAAGAATGATATTATTAAAACCCTCCTTTTTGAATTCATAAATCTTCAATTTAATAACTTTTTGTTGTATTAAACCTTTCCATTTATCAATCAAAAATACTCCATTTTCATCTTGAAGATTTAAAACACTGTTCACATCTTGATTGTTTTTGTCATAGATTTCCCAAAACAAGCCCTCTTCTTTTTGTGTCCATCCTCTAGCACCTTTGCAAAGTTGATAAGTTTTGATTGTAAAATCTTTTATTTTAAATCCATCTAATTGATAAACTGTTGGTGGTATTTGATACCAAGAATTTTTACAGAGCTGTAATGAACTTTCTTTGCCTGCAGAACCATGGCTATAAATTAAGATTATTGTTTTATCTTTATCAATATTTTGATCTAATTCGTAACGATTTCCAGCACTGTTTACAAAATAATTATATTTTGAAAGTTTTTTTAAATCTTTCTCCAATCTTGTTTCAGATAATGCGCTATTTATAATTAATAAAAAAAATGTAATTGTATAAAAGTAGAAGTTATTTATTTTGTCTAATTTCTTTTTCACAAATTTTTCTTGCTTTTTCTGGTTCAGTTTCTTTCATTAGTTTACTTTTTGCAATAACACATGCTGATATAGATTTTTGAAGACTAAATTCCTCATACTTTCCTACACTAAAATAAAGAAAAATTATTGCTGCTCCTAAGAATAATAAGAATTTATAATTTTTATACATTAAGAAGTTTGTTGCTTTGGTAAAGAGATATCTATTTGATAGTTTGGTTCATACCTTTGTTTTTTTAGAGCTGGAATTATTTCTTTATAAGTTTCAAATAATCCATTTTTAATTTCAGGTAACTGATCTTGTAAATGTTGGTGTAATTTTTCTAAATTATAAGCTGGAACAGTTGGAAACATATGATGCACACAATGATACTCCATCTTCCAATAAAGGAAGCTTAGTATTGGATTTAACTTAATATCCCTTGAAGACAATCTATGATCTTTTACATTTCTAGCCAATCCTGCATGTTGAGTAAACGCAACAAACTTATGTAATCCTTTTCCATAATAATGAGGTAATAAAATATATAATATGGGCAACCATGAGGATATTAATATAGACCAAATAATTATAGATATCCAAATGCCAACATAAATTCTTGATATCAAAATAGCCCTCGGCCTCGCATTTTTAGGAATGCTATCAATCATAACCTTAGTTTTGACACCAAATGCATGTTGAATAACCTCATATGCAATACTTTTTTTAAAAAATAATAATTCACCGAATGGAATTAAATTAATTATAAATTTTCTGGGAGTGTCATTTAAGTTATTGCCATATTCAATTTCATGATCATAAGGATTTTTTGTAGAATAAGTATTTCCATGATGAATAAAGTGAGTAAATCTCCATCTTGTAGGTTCAAAGTACGCCATAAAACATGAAATATAATAAAAGAATTCGTTTAAAAATTTTGATTCAAAAGCTGTTTTATGACCTGTCTCATGCCAAATAGGATTACAAAAACAAAAAACTGTTCCATAAATATAAAACCAAAATGCTGACCACCAGGATCCCCATGTCAAATATGCAAAAAAACCAAAGATAAAAAGTATACAAAAATAAAAGCCTACATGCATTAATCCTTTAACATTAGATTTTTTTGATAAATTTTTTATGATTTCTTTATCTATATTTGGCCTAAACCATTTATCTAATTTTACATCCATAACAAGATCGATTTATTATATATAAATATATATTAAATAAAATTACTTTTTAGATGGTAAAATTTTAATTAATTATTGATAGAGGCATAGATTAGTTTATTTGATTACATGTATGATATATTAAGAATAATAGATAGTTAATAAAAAATATAATGATAATTTCAGTGCTGATACCATGCTTTAATGAAAAGAATACAATAGAAGAAATTGTAAAACGAATAAACAATCTTAAAAATTTGGAAACGGAAATAATAATAATTGATGATTGTTCTAATGACGGAACCAAAGAAATTTTAATAGATAAGTTACAAAATAAAGTATCAAAAATTATATTTAATGATAAAAATTTTGGAAAAGGGTATTCCTTGAAAAAAGGAATTGAATTTGCTACAGGAGACATAATTTTGATTCAAGACGCTGATTTAGAATATGATCCAAAAGAATATTATAAACTTATTAATCCAATAATTGAAGGACATGCTGACGTAGTTTATGGTTCTAGATTTATAGGAAGCGAAGAAAAGAGAATATTATTTTTCTGGCACACAGTAGCAAATAAATTACTAACATTGTTGTCAAATATGTTTACGAATCTTAACCTAACAGATATGGAAACCTGCTATAAAGTTTTTAAAAGAGAAATTATAAAAAAAATAGAGTTAAAAGAAAAAGGTTTTGGCTTCGACCCAGAAGTAACTGCAAAAGTTGCTAAATTGAAACCAAGAATTTATGAAATTGGTATTAGTTATTTTGGACGAACTTATGACCAAGGAAAAAAAATTGGACTTAGAGATGCCTTCGTAGTGTTAAAGTGTATTATATTTTATAATTTATTTTAATATTTTTATATGAAAAAAATTATCTATTTTATATTTTGAATAATCATAATTAACACTTTTTTCATTATAAAAAGGAAAGTTTGTAAACTTGTAGAAATCATTTCTAGAAAATTCATTATTTATACGATTAAAATTTTTAATATTTAAAATAGTTACTCCAAGTATAAAAAGATGAATAATTTTTTTTTTATCAAATTTTATATTTGTATTTAAAATAAGATTAAAAACAAAAAATATAAAAATAATTATTAGTGAAAAACCAAATCTAAATTGAGGCACAGTATTGAACCAAAATAAAATAGATAACAACGACAATAAAAGAAGAATTTTTTTTTCTTTTTTTTCTTCACTATTAAATATTTTTAATCTTGAAAAATAGAAGTATATTAGGAAAAACAAAATTATGATTATTAATAAAAACTCAAAAATTTTGTAAAAAAAATGGTTTTCGATCCAAAATTTAACCCAATTAAAATTTTTATTAAATAATTTTCTATCGTCTATCTTTTCATACTTGCTAGTATTTTGTGAATTGTAGCCCTTTGCCCAGACACTTACTATTTCAGAATATTGTTTGAGCAAAGTTTTCTGACTCCAAAATATTTTATCATTTGTAAAACATGATGAATTTATAGGATAAAAAATACAACCCGTTTTAAAAAAGCTTGAAGAACAAATAGTTATTAGCAGAGATAATATCAAAAAATATTTTGATACAGATATTTCTTTAAAAAAAAAGAAACCCTTTTTGTATAGGATATAAAACAATATCGGTGTGAAAAGTAGACTAATCGGTTTAATCAAAATACATAAAATAAAGTACAGAATAGATTTTATAATTTCATCTTTATAATCATTTAAAAAATAGATTTTATGAAATATGATTAAGAGCAGAAATTGTGATATATAATCGTATCCAAACTCACTCAATCTATTAAATTTTATCAGTAGGATACACATACATAACAATGCAAAAAATAATTCCTCATTTTTAGTTTTTACAGAAAATATTACTGAAGCAAAATAACCTATAGTGCTCAGATAAATGATAAAAATTGGCAAATGAATAATTTTAAAATTTATAAAAGGTAGAATTGTTAGAGCTTGGTTAAAAGATAAAAGTGATGCATGTATATAATAATTATTTAAATTAGATATACCAATCCTTAATTTATTATTAAAAATTTCATAAATAGAAAAATAATGATATAAATGAAAATCTTCGTGTGTTTTTGAAATAATTAAAACTGAAAAAGTAAGAAACAAAAGAAGAAATATATATTTAAATTTAGTTGTATTGATTTTTTTTTTGTAAATAAAAAAAAATGTTAAACCTAGAGAAAATATTATGCTGTTAATAAGTGAATTAATGCCTAAAGATAAATATAAAAAATAACCAATTAACAATAAAATAATTGTGCCATCTATTTGAAGCTCAAAAAAATTTAGGTTTTTTTTAGATAATAGTATTCCATAGCCTGTTACAGAATAAAAATAAGTTATACTAATAATAAAAAAAAATACTAATTTAAATACTTCTTCAATCAATTGAATTCTTTAATTAAAATTGTTTAGAAAATTATATCAATGATTTTTGAGGCTTCATATCATTTTTACTTATACCTGCTACTTCAACAGGTTTTTTCATAGCATCTCTTCTAAAAGGCTCACCTAACTCTTGATTTAAAATAACTTCAATAAATGTAGTAATTCCTTGTTTTTGGTCCTCACAAGATTGTTTGATTGCTTTAGTTGTCTCTTCCATGGTTTTAGCTGTTACACCTTTTAAACCACATGCGTTAGCAACTTTTGCATAACTTAGCTCAGGATCTAATTCTGTCCCAATAAAATTATCGTCAAACCACAAAATAGAATTTCTCTTTTCAGCTCCCCATTGGTAATTTCTAAATATAACCATTGTAATTGCTGGCCATTCTTCTCTTGCACAAGAACTCATTTCATTCATACTTATTCCAAATGCACCATCTCCGGCAAACCCAATTACTGGTGTATCTGGACAACCTATTTTTGCTCCAAGTATAGATGGAAAACCATAACCACATGGACCAAATAATCCAGGTGCTAAATATTTTCTAGGTTTTTCAAAAGTTGGATAAGCATTTCCAATTGCACAATTATTTCCAATATCGCTTGAAATAATAACATCATCTGGCATTCCAGCCTGTATAGCTCTCCAAGCCTGTCTTGGTGACATTCTATCAGAGTCTCTTTCTCTTGCTTCTTTATTCCAGACAGTTCCTGGATCATCATCTTCATGATCTAAACTTGTAAGAGTTTGTAGCCACGCAGATTTTGTTTGATGAATTAGATTTTTTCTCTCATCCCTACCATTATCTCCTGCTGATGGAGAAAGCTTCTCTAAGATTTGCTGTGAAACCATCTTAGCATCACCACAAATTCCAACTGTTACTTTTTTTGTGAGTCCAATTCTATCTGGATTCATATCGACTTGAATAATTGTTGCATCTTTTGGCCAATAATCAATTCCATATCCAGGTAAAGTTGAAAAAGGATTTAATCTTGTTCCTAATGCTAAAACTACATCTGCTTTTGAAATTAATTCCATGCCAGCTTTAGATCCATTGTATCCCAATGGTCCCACTGCTAAAGGATGACTTCCAGGAAAACTATCATTATGTTGATATCCATTACACACTGGAGCATCTAATTTTTCAGCTAATTTTTTACATTCGTCAATTGCATTACCAATTACTACACCTGCTCCAGACAATATTACTGGGAATTTTGCATCTGATAAAAGTTTTGCAGCTTTTTCAATAGCTACTTTTCCTCCACCTTGTCTTTCAAATCTTACAATTGGTGGTAACTCAATATCTATTACTTGTGTCCAATAATCTCTTGGTACATTTATTTGAGCTGGTGCTGAACCTCTAAATGCTTTTTCTATTACTCTATTTAATACTTCTGCCATCCTAGATGGATCTCTCACCTCTTCCTGGTAGCAAACCATATCTTTAAACAAATTCATCTGCTCAACCTCTTGAAAACCACCTTGACCCATTGTTTTATTCGCTGCTTGAGGAGTAACTAACAATAATGGTGTATGGTTCCAATAAGCTGTTTTAATTGGTGTGACTAATCCAGTTATTCCTGGCCCATTTTGAGCGATAACCATTGACATTTTTCCAGTTGCTCTTGTGTAACCATCTGCAATTAAGCCACCATTAGTTTCATGAGCAACATCCCAAAAAGTAATTCCTGCTTTAGGAAATAAATCAGAAATTGCCATAAAAGCTGAACCTATTATTCCAAACGAGTGTTCAATTCCATGCATTTGAAGAACTTTTATAAATGCTTCTTCAGTTGTCATTTTAGTCATAGTTCAGCCTTTCTAATTCTTTTTTTAATTGTTAAAGTGCCCGATTAATATATAAGATTTAGCGAATTTCAAATAAAGAAATCGTCACAATGTCAAATACTGATATAATAATACACGATGAGAAAGACAACGTTGGCGTAGTTGTTATAGAGAAAATAACCCCAGATCAAGATTGTAATTGTTGGGTTATGGAAAATGATAAGTCCACTTCAATACAATCAAAAGACGAAATACCCTTAGGTCATAAAATTGCAATGACTGATCTAAATGAAGGTGACACTATCTTGAAATATGGACATGATATTGGGAAAGTAGTTAAAAATATTAAAAAAGGTGAACATGTTCATGTTCACAATGTAAAAACAAAAAAGTGGTAACAAATGGAAATTCCAAAGAGTTTTTTAGGATACAAAAGAGAAAATGGACGTGCTGGAACACGAAATCACGTAATTATTCTTCCTGTAGATGATATTTCAAACGCGTGTGCTGAAGCTGTAGCAAATAATATAAAAGGCACAATTGCACTACCTCATTCATATGGGAGACTTCAGTTTGGTGCAGACTTAGAGCTTCATTTTAGAACAATGATTGGTACAGGAAAAAATCCAAACGTTGCAGCTGTTATAGTTGTAGGTATTGAACCCAAATGGACAAAAAGAATTGTAGATGCTATTTCAAGTACTGGAAAACCGGTTGAGGGTTTTAGTATCGAAGGTGTTGGTGATATAGACACAATTGCAAAAGTTTCAAAAAAGGCACAAGAGTTTTCAATGTGGGCATCAGAAAAACAAAGAGAAGAATGTCCAATGAGTGATCTATGGATATCAGTGAAGTGTGGAGAATCTGACACAACTTCTGGCTTAGCTTCTAACCCAACTGTTGGAAATCTTATGGATAAATTAGAACCATTTGGTGTGCATTTATGTTTTGGTGAAACATCTGAGCTTACTGGTGCTGAAACAGTTTGTGAAAAAAGAGGTAAGACACCTGAAGCTCAAGCTAAGTTTAAAAAAACATGGAATGATTATAATGATTTCATTCTTAAAGAAGCAACAAATGATTTATCAGAGAGTCAACCAACTGCGGGAAACATTGCCGGTGGATTAACAACCATTGAGGAAAAAGCATTTGGTAATTTTCAAAAAATTGGAGGATGTCAATTCATTGATGTTCTAGAACCAGCAGAGGAACCAACAAAAGGTGCAGGATTGTATTTTATGGATACATCTTCAGCTGCAGCAGAATGTGTTACTTTACAAGCTGCTGGTGGTTTTAATATTCACTTATTCCCAACAGGACAGGGGAATATTATAGGAAATCCTATAGAACCCGTAATTAAATTGACAGCAAATCCTCTTACAGCAAAAACTATGAGCGAACATATTGATGTTGATGTTTCTAAAATTTTATCTAGAGAAATGAATTTAAGTCAAGCAGGAGATGCGTTAATCAAATCAACCATAAGAGTCGCGAATGGAAGATTAACTTGTGCTGAAGCTCTAGGTCATAAAGAGTTTGTTATGACAAAATTATACAGAAGCGCTTAATTATTTTTTTAATCTAGCTAGTCTTTTATCATCCCAATTAGAGTAAATTCTTCTTATTATTGCAGCTGCAACACCCAATACAACAGCAAGAAGCACAGATGTTAAACCATAAAATATTGGTAAATCTTTTGAAAAATTTAATATAAACTCACTTAATGGACCCAAGTTATCTGCATTACTGACTAGAGTATTTACTTTTTTTTCATCTTTAATAAAAGTATCATAGGCAATTGCTATACCTACTAGTAGAAGAAGTATTGCTAAAATAGTTTTAAATTCTGAACTATCAATTTTTTCTCCTATTTTTTGTCCTAACTGCACGCCGATTATTGAACCTAAAATTAAAACAGTAACTAAAATTAAATCTATGGTTCCATAGTTTAAAGCATGTAAAATTGTTACGATTGCACTGATAAATATAGTTACAAAAAGTGAGGTTCCTGGAATTAATCTTGTTGGCATCCCTATAATATAAATCATTGCTGGGACTAAAATAAAAGCACCACCTATTCCCATAATAGCAGCAATGAAACCAACTATCAGACCTATTATTATTGGTGTAAATGCACTTTCATAAAGTTGTGATTTTTTAAAACGCATTCTAAAAGGAAGACCATGTATCCAATAATGTTTATGTAGCTTTTTTCTTTCAGTTATTTTTTTTCTTGCTTTATCAATTTCTGATACTCCTTGAATAAGCATAAAGGTTCCTAAAATTGCAAGAATGTACATATATGCTAAAGAGATAACTACATTGATTTTCCCAATATCTTTGAAATATGAGAAAGTTATAATTCCAAGTATTGTTCCCACAGTTCCACCAATTACAATCATAAAACCCATTTTATAATCAAGTGTTCCTTTAAGGTAATGAGTTGTAGATCCGGAGACTGAGGTTCCTAAAATATTACTAGCTTCATTCGGAACTGCATAAATAGGAGGGACACCTAAAAATATTAAAAAAGGCGTCATCAAAAACCCACCACCAACACCAAATAAACCAGATAAAATTCCTACAACTAAACTTAGACCAAATATAAAAAGTAAATTAATTTCGACTTGTGCGATTGGAAGAAAATACTCCATTTAAAGTAATTATTCCTCTAGGAATACAAAGTCAATAAATATGAGTATTTTTAGATAAAATTCTGAGCAGTACTAAGAAGAATTATGCCCCAAGCAAAGAAGATAAATAGATATAAAAATGATTTAATTATTTTACTTATTTGATTTTCAAAGAATATAGGAAGTTTTTTTAAATTATCATTTATCATTTGAAACATACTCGCGGAATACCATAAGTTGTAATAAATGCAAATATTATTTAATATTATTTAGAAAATTGTTGCCCCGAAGACTTTGACTTCATCTCCCTCTTCTCCAAGAACTAGTCTTCCCAAAAAGTCTCCTGGTATCTTCGTGCTAGTCTGTTTATATAAAACAGTTATGTAAAGACCCCTTCTTAGACAACCTATAGGTTTACATCCCTCAGCTAAGCTTGAAATCAACTCATTGTTTGCCCATTGTTTTCCGAGTTCAACTTCATTAGCTCCATACATCATTTGAGATGACAAATCTCGGGTAAAGCCACCATAATCTTTGATATTAGAGGACTTAACTAAGTTAGCCCACATTGGTTCAGCAATTTTAATAATTTCCTCGTCGGATTTTTCTAAAAGGGCCATTTCTGATTTAATTCAATTAAGAAGCTTCTTTTTTCTTCTCGTTCTCATCTACGATATGGTAAACAGGAACCTTTTCCATTGAAAACTTACCAGTTTTAGGATCACGTCTAGATACTGTCAGACAATGCCAATTATCATCGTCAAGCTTCATATGATCACCTCTATAATAATAGCCCGGCCATCTAGTTTCCTCTCTGAACATTGTATGTTCTGTTACACACTGAGATGTTAAAGCTCTATGTTTAAGTTCCCAAGCTCTCATTAATTGATGGTAGTCCTCAGCTCCAACATTTTCTAAATCCTCTTCAAGCCATTTAAGTAATTCTAGACCTTTTTTAAGCATATTTGCATTAGTCATGTAATTTGTTGCAATTCCTCCAACATACTCATCCATAATTCTTTGCAATCTTTGAAGGCCTTGAATTGGAGAAATATAGCTAGGTGAAACAGTCCCTCCAGTTATTTCATTTCTTCCAACAGTATAATTTTCAAGTGGTTTATAAACAGCTGTTTTAAAGTCCTCACATTGTTTATCGCTAACTTTAATATCATTAGCCTTTTGGTCTTCAATATATTTTACTGCTGCTTTTGCTGCTAAACGACCTTCTGTAAATGAGCCTGAAGAAAATTTATGTGCACTTCCCCCAACAGTATCTCCAGCCCCAAAAAGTCCTTCGATTGTTAACATTCTATTATAGCCCCAGAAATATTCTGGTGGTGAAAGATCTTCTGGTCCACTTACCCATGCGCCTGAACATGTAGCATGAGAACCCATAACATAAGGCTCGGATGTAGTAAGTTCTGGATTTGTGTATTTTGGATCAATATTTTGTGATGCCCAAACAACAGCTTGACCAACTGTCATTCCAAGGAAATTTTCCCAACCAACAGTTTCTAGATGTGGATCTTGGAAAGCCTCTGTAGTGACCATGTGAATTGGACCTCCACCTGCCATTGTTTCTTGAATAAATGCATGATTTCTTAAACATGTTGGTGTTGGGTGATGATCTATATATTCGCCTACTAACTCTTTAGTTTGTTCATACCATTTCTTCTCGTAGTTTTCTCCATTAGCATTTTGAGTATAGGTTTTAAGGTGTAGGAAATATGCTCCAACTGGACCGTATCCATCTTTAAATCTACACAAAACTATTCTATTTTCCATTTGAGTCATTTTTGCTCCAGCTGCTATAGGAAGTGCATAAGCTGAACCGTTACTCCATGGAGCATACCAAGTTCTTCCCATACCTTCTCCGACAGCTCTCGGCTTAAAAATGTGAGATGCTCCACCAGCTGCAACTATAACTGTTTTTGCTCTGAAAACATGAAAATCACCTGTTCTCATATTAAACCCAACAGCTCCACCCACTCTATTTTCTTTTTCTTCATCCATTAAAAGATGAGTAATCATTATTCTATTGTAAATTTTATCAGCTGATTTTTTAGCAGCTTCAGCAACTATCGGTTTATAGCTTTCACCATGAATCATGATTTGCCATTTACCTTCTCTTAAATAACGACCAGTTTTTTCATTTTTCATCATAGGAAGACCCCACTCATCAAACATATGAACAGTTGAGTCTACGTGACGTGCCATGTCGTATCCTAAATCTTCTCTAACCATTCCCATTAAATCATTACGTGCATATCTAACATGATCTTCAGGTTGGTTCTCACCCCATTGCATACCCATATAACAGTTGATTGCATACAATCCTTGAGCAACCGCACCGCTTCTATCTATATTTGCTTTTTCAACACAAACAATTTTCAAATCTCTTCCCCAGTGCCTTGCTTCAAAAGCAGCACCTGTTCCAGCCATTCCACCTCCAACTACTAGAACGTCACAATCTTCGTAATGAGTTTTATGTTTAGCCATTAATAGTAGACTCCCTTTTTGAAAGTTTCTTTAGGTACTGATGGTAGTTCTCCATCAATATTTAAACCTTCTGGCTCGGTATACAATCTTTGAGAATTTATCTCTCCTTGATTTGGTTTGTCTACTTCCGCAAGTTTTGGAATAAACTTTCCCCAAGGTTTAGTTGTAATTGGAGATACAAAATCTTTTGTAGTTCCATTTCTAAATTTTATTTTCCATGAGATAGTTCCTTTTTCTTCTTCCCGTCTTACTCTTACACTGTGTCCCATTGGTGCAAAATCTGCATAACCTCTTACATCGATTGCATGATTTGGGCATGCTTTCACACACGAATAGCATTCCCAACAAAAGTTAGGTTCAATATTCTTTGCTCTTCTTATTGTTTCATCGATATGCATTATATCTGATGGACAAATATCTACGCAGTGACCACAGCCATCGCATCGAGTCATATACACAAAAGTTGACATAATTTAATTTTTCTCCTTTTTAATTTTTATCATATTAATAGTGTTTTGGCTCTTCTCTTTTTATACCTAAGCCAAATTGCTCAGGTGCATCTGCTTCCGGTGGCAGATTATCTCTTGAACCATCAGCTTCTGCTAAATTTTTTTGTAGTGCTGCACCAGGTTTATAAAACATATGAGCAAATTTTGACCAATATACTCCGCCAAATAAAACCAAATTTGCTGTAATAAACAATACTAAGAAAACCATGTCATCATATCTTCCAACAAGATTTAGTGATTGAAGATAAGACCATATCAAACCAAATAAAGATGAGGCTATTAATGCTAAAACAAATAAGTCTGCTTTAATAACTCTAAACCAAGGTTGTGCCTCAGAATAAACATCAACTCTTAGAAAGAACCAAAACCAAGACCCTCCTAATACAGTTAGTGCTGCTCCAATATGCCATATCATCGGCCAAACTGCAGGGGTTGTAGATCCTGGCGATGTATAAAAGAAGATCATTACAACTGAACCTACCCAAAAAAGTATAGTTCCATACATTCCCATTACATGCGCGATTCTTCTTTTACCGGCACCAAGTTCTGACGTAGTAGCAATGTCGCTCGCTATAGTTTTTGAAATTACAGATATTCTCTCTCCTGTTGATAAGATTTTCGTAGCTGATAATTTTGCTTTTTTTGCATTATTAAAGAAATACTTCACTTTTTTTTTATGGATAATATCCATAACTGTTCCAACTAGAATTAGTAGGCCCATTAAAATAACAAAAGATTGCATCAAAAATGGTGGCACAGTCTCTGCTAGTGTTAAGAATGGATTAGTTGATATCATTGTGAATTTGTTCCTTCCGCTTAAGATTTTTAGTACACTTATTTAAATAGATCAACCGCGATATAATGACATTTCAACAGCTTATAATCGTAATTATTATTTGGTTTTACGCACATAATGTTGTTTAGAGGCAATTACGCTTCTAACACCACCTTGTGGGTTGTCAACGTCTCCAGATCTTCTTGGAATCAGATGAATATGACAATGATTAATTGATTGTCCTGCAGTTTTACCAGAGTTTGATCCAACATTAAATCCTTTGATTGTATCATCTATAATTTCAAGCTTCTTCCTAAGTTTTTTTAGAAGGGCATCACAGGCGAGAACTTCCTCACTATTTAATTCAAAATAATTTTCTACATGTCTCTTTGGAACAATTAAAGCATGATACTTTGAAACTGGGTAAGTATCATAACTAGCATAAGCCAATTCATTTTCTAATTCGAAATCATTGTTGGATATATTGCAAAATAAACATGGGTTATTGGGATCCTTCATTTTTTAATTATAAATATATTTTTCTTTTTTA
>CACGVB010000021.1 GCA_902576395.1 uncultured Pelagibacteraceae bacterium | reverse complement strand
CAGTTTTAAATAATGTTGATCATATTGTAGCAAATTCTAACTATACAAAAAATTTAGCTATTGATTTGGGCGTACAAGAGGAAAAAATAGTTATTATAAATCCTGGAGTTGATCCAATGAGTGAAGTGCCACAAAAATATTTAGATGAAGCAGAGGATATTCTAAAAGGTAAAAAAAATAGACTAATTACAGTTTCAAGATTTGATAAGAGAAAAAATCATGAAAAAGTGATAATGGCTGTTAGAAACTTAAAGGAAATCTACCCTGATATTACTTACACTTGTATTGGGTATGGCGATGAAGAAGAGAGATTAAAAAAACTAGTAATTGAATTGAAATTAGAGGATCAAGTCACCTTTTTAAAAGATATACCTTCAGATTTAAAAAATGCTCTTATTTCTAAGTCTGATATTTTTGTAATGCCTTCAATAATTTATAAAAAGTCAGTTGAAGGTTTTGGTATTGCTTATGTAGAAGCTGCACAATATGGGGTCCCATCTATTGGGGGTAAAGATGGAGGAGCTTCCGATGCAATAATCCACGAAAAAACTGGCTTGATATGTGATGGTAATAAATTGGAAGATGTATATTCAAGCATAGATAATCTTTTTAAAAATAATAAATATTTAGAATACGGCAAAGAAGCAAAAAATAATGCTGAAAACTTCTTGTGGGATAGAATAATTGAAAATTATAAAAGAATCTTATAGAATAAAAATATGATTGCTAAGTTTAATAATATCTTTTACTTAATTATCTTTCTTGCACATTTTATAGGAATAGCTGCATATTGTTTTCAAACAATCGTTGGGACCAAAAAATTCATGGATAAGTTTGAGATTGATCATAGCGCTGCAGTGATGGTTAGATTTGTTGGAGCGCTAATGCTTGGTTGGGTAATAATGGCTATTTATATAATGTTTGTAAGACCAAATGGCGTTGAAGGTACTTGGGCATTTTTTAATTTAATATTTATCATACATGCATGCGTTTTAGGAACGAATTTTTATTCACTTAAAATTGATAAGACTGGTCTCAATGAAAAATCTACGAATGAAGGAATTATAGCGCCTACAGTTTTTTTAATTATGATGGCTATACTTTGTTACGGTTTATCAGATAAAATTTATATTACTTAAACAAAACTTAATACTTCTTTTGCTACTCTTGCTCCACTTCTATCAGCTCCGTGGACTGTTCCATAATTTTTTGCTGTAGCTTCGCCTGCAAAAAAAAGTTTATCTGCAACTGAGGTTTTTATATTTTTTCTTAAATTAGCTTTTCCTGGTGTTGCTGAGGCCCAAGCGCCCAATACAAATGGATTTTTACCCCAACTAGTCATATGTCCTTTCACAAAAAATTTATCAAAATCAGATCCAAAAGTATCTCGTAGGGTTTGTAAAACGAAATCTATACCCGCCTTACTTCCTGCTTTTTCTAAATCTTTTGCAAATTCTCCACCCACATCAAAATATGATATTTTAGAATCATGTAAATTCATTGTTGAACAATATCCTTCTGGAGATTTAAAGCCTTCAGTTTTGATTTTTGGAGTAAAATACATGTCTGGTTTTACTTTATACTCTTTATAAAAATCATCTTTTAACTGTAATGTTACATGATTATAATTTGAGCAGGAAAATGCATCATAAGCTTCATACTTTTCAATAGGTAGTGCGGGAGTAAATTTAATTTTTCCTGAATTAAATGCTGAAGTAGAAACTGTTATAACGCAGGCTTTTGCACTTATAGTTCCCTTATTTGTATTTACCTTAACTCCACTTCCATCCCATTTAACCTCATTAACTGTTGTTTGAAGTTGAACTGGAACGTTTTGTCTATAATGAGCAAGTAAAGCACCATATCCTTGTTTTACAAATCCATCACCACCCTGATTACCTTCGCCATAACTTTGCCAATTAAGTTTACTATCAGCAGCTGTATATTTATCAATATCTTTGCCAGACTCACATGGAAATCTTATTTGATGTGCTGTTGCAAACCATTCATTTTCTAACCATTTTTCTTTAACTTTATTACTTAAAGGAATGTCATCTTTTGTTTTATTTTTTAACTTTCCTAACTTCTTGTACAATCCATAAAGTTTCATTCCCTTAACTTTTTTTTGACCGTCATAAATCATGACTTTGTCTGGATCTTTATAAATATCAAATATATCTTTTTGTTTCTTTCCATACTGTGCAATTTGGTTAAAATTAAAATTATGTAACCAATGTGCTCCAAGATCATAAGGAACACCAAATATCGAAGTATTTGTAAAACATCGCCCACCCTTTCTACTCATCGCATCAACACATAATACTGATTTACCGTTTTTCATAAGCTCTGCTGTTACTGATAATCCTGATGAGCCACCTCCAATAACAACAACATCTGGATTTGATTGTGAAAATGAAATTTTTGGGATGGCTGCAAATGCTAATGCTGATAGTGATGTTTTTAAAAATCGCCTTCTAGATATCATTTTTTGATTATAGTTTTATAAAAATGCCAAACAACTATTAAAATAGTTGTTAAAAGAATACACAAAGTCAGTGTTCTGTCCCAGAGAAACTCCCATGATCCGTTACTTAATAACAAAGATCGTCTTAAATTTTCTTCCATTAATCCTCCAAGCACAAAAGCAAGTATTAACGGTGGCATTGGGAAATCATAAAGTCTCATAAAAGTAGCAACAACAGCAATTCCTATCATTAAATAAATATCAAAATTGTTAAATGACATTACGTAAATTCCAGTTATAGAAAAAAATAGGATTAATGGGATTAAATAGTTTTTTGGAACAGCAAGAATTCTAGCAATATATGGAATTAGAGGTAAGTTTAAAATTAATAAAATTACCATTCCAATATACATAGACATAATAATAGACCAAAATATTTCTGGATTAGTCATATATAGTCTTGGGCCAGGTTGAACACCAAATCCTAATAAAGCTCCCAACATAACTGCAGTTGTTCCACTACCAGGTATGCCTAAGGTTAGCATTGGCACAAATGAACCAGAGCAAGCTGCATTATTTGCTGTTTCAGGAGCTGACAAACCATTAACACTTCCTTTACCAAATTTTTCTTTTTCATCGTCGTTAACAATATTTCTCTCCATTCCATAAGCTAAAAAAGAAGCAATAGTAGCCCCTGCTCCAGGCAAAACTCCAATTAAAAAACCAATTACTGATGACCTAGGTATTGTCTTATACATTTTAGTTCTTTCTTCTTTATTAATTTTAATTGAACCAAGTTCTGTTAATGACACTTGCTTAGCAGCGCTTGTAGGATCATTTCTTTTTAAAATGATTGTTAGAGCTTCGCTCATCGCAAATGTTGCCATAACAACAAGAACAAAGCTAATTCCATCCGTTAAATTCATATTATTAAATGTAAATCTTGTAATATCAGATAAGCTATCTTGACCAACAGAAGCTAACATTAAACCAAGCACTACCATCATCATAGCTTTTAAAAACTGACCCTTTGAAGAAAAAGCAGCAATAGCTGTCAGACCTAAAATCATTAACGCAAAATAATCAGGAGATCTAAATGATAAACTTACTTTTGATAAACTTGGAGCCATAAATAACAAATAAATTGCTGACAAAGTACCACCAGCGAATGAACTCCAAGCAGCTATGGCCAATGCTTTTCCTGCTTTACCTTGTTGGGCCATTGGATATCCATCAAATGAAGTTGCGACCGTACCTGGAACACCAGGGGCGTTTAACAATATTGATGATGTAGAACCTCCAAATACTGCTCCATAATAAACTCCTGCCATTAAAATTAAACCAGTTGCTGGATCAAAACCATAAGTAATTGGTATCATTAAAGCAATTGCTGTCATTGGACCAAGTCCTGGCAACATTCCAATAATTGTTCCAAAAAAACAGCCAAGCATTACCATTAAAATATTTTGAAGAGTAAGGGCTGTTGTTAAACCGATTAGAATTCCTTCAATCATCCCATAACTCCCATTGATTGTAAGAATGGATCTCTTAAATAAATATCAAGAACTCCATGAAGCAAATACATAAAAGCTGCTACAAAAGGAAAAGATAATAAAAACATTAAGACCCATCTCCTCTCTCCTAAAAAATAATATGATGAGAACAAAAATAATGATGTAGTTAAAAAATAACCAACTTTTAGGATTGTAGCACCATAAATTATTGCAATAACAATAAGTATTAGTGTTTTTTTATATTCTAAAGTTTTATGGTTAACTTTTATTGTATTAGGATCAGGTAAAATTAGTTTTAACCCTGAAAAAAAAAGGCCTGCATAACCTAAATAAATTGGAAATGTTCTTGCATTAAACGGTGCATTTTCATCGAATGCAAAAACTTGAATTTGATAAGCTGTGTATAAATAAAATGCTGAAAATATAAAAAAGAGCAGTGATATAACTTTTGTAGTATTTATATTCACTGCTCTAATTATTAATAATCGTTAAGATTATATAACTCCTAATTTTTTCATAAGAGCTGTCATTTCTTCAGTTTGTTTTTCTAAGAATGATACAAACTTACCTTCTGGATTGTAAATATTAACCCATGCATTTCTTGCTCTAACAGTTTCCCATTCAGAAGTCTTTTGTACATCGCCTAACATTTTAGCAATTTTTGATTTGTCTGCGCTACTCATTCCTGGAGGTCCAAAGAAACCTCTCCAATTAACAAATTGCACATCATAACCTTGTTCTTTAAGAGTTGGTGCATCTGGAGCATCAGACACTCTTGAAGGAGCTGTAATACCAATAATTCTTACTTGGTCTCTTGCACCCATAAGCTCACCTAAACCAGTAGAGATAATTTGTGTTTCCCCAGACAAAAGTCCAGCTAAAGCTTTTCCACCAGCGTCATAAGGAATATAAGCAACATCATTTGGATTAGCACCAGCAGCTTGGAAAGCTAAAGCACCAATTAAATGGTCCATACTTCCTCTTACTGATCCACCAGCCATTTTAATGGAGCTTGCATCTTTTTTGTACGCATCAACTACATCTTTGAAATTTTTATAAGGTGAATCTTTAGCAACTGCTATTGCACCATAATCACCAATAACGCCCGCTATCGGCACAACATCTTTATATGACAAAGTTCCACTTCCACTTACATAACCTTTGTGTCTTGTAATTGATCTTAAAACTAATGGTGTTGATTGAACTAAGACTGTATTAGCAGGCTTATTGTTAATCATATAAGCTAGTGCTTTTCCACCACCACCACCTGACATATTTTCAAATGATGCACTTTTTAACATACCAGCTTTTGTTAAAGCTTCTCCAGTACCTCTAGCAGTTCCATCCCAACCACCACCAGCACCACCTCCAATTACAAAATGCAATTTATCAATTGCTATTGAACTAGTTGTTGTTGCCGAAAGTAAAAGGATTGCTGAGAATAAAACTGAAATTATTGATTTAATTAGTTTCATTATTTTTTCTCCTATTATAATTATAATTAGTTATTAAACATAAATTAAAATTCAGTGTCAATGAGGATTTATTAGTTACATGTTAAAAGTTATTCCATTTAAACGATTATTAAATGAGTTTAGTATTAGTTATAAAGCTTTAATCATAGGAGTAATTGGGGGTTATATTGGAACTCTAATCGGTCTTCCTTTGCCTTGGTTACTTGGTGCTTTAGGTTTAAATCTTTGCATTGCTTTTACTAATTTTAAAATTGAATTCTCAACAAAATTACTTAACCCAATTTTTCTGATGGTTGGGATTATTTTAGGTGGGACTTTGAATGTATCTTTATTGTATAAAATTCATTTATGGATATTCTCATCTATGGCAATGGTTGTTTGCACTGTAGTGAGTACTATTTTGGCAGGATATTATTTTGTTAAAGTTTGTAAATTTGATAAGTTTATTGCAACACTTGCTGCTCTACCAGGTGCATTTGTACCCATAGCTGCAGCACTTTTAGAGTATGGAAAAAAAGAAAATCATAAACAAGTTTTAATTCCTCAGGCTACAAGAGTTATATTTATTGTAAGCTTCGTACCTATATTATTTATTAGTAAGTTAGGTTTTTCTGAAATGGCAGGATACAATTATGAAAACATTTACGATACAAGATATTTTTTTGAAATAATTTTTTTAATTGTTATTTGTTATTTATTTTCCATAATTCTCAAAAAATTTAATATTCCTTCACCTATACTTGTTGGCGCTATGGCTTTATCAGGTTTATTTTATACTTTTGAGATTGTTAACTCTAGATTCCCTGATACAGTAATAAATTTAGCTTTCATTTTTTTGGGTACTGCACTTGGAAGTAGACTAAATGGATTAAAGCTAAAAGAATTATTCTATTTTATCTTTCACGGTATAATTGTCTGCTCTATATTAGTTATTGTTGCTATGGTTACAGCTTACTTGCTACAGTATTTAGGTTTTGATTTTATTTCAACTTTTCTAAGTTTTGCCCCAGGAGGAATTCATGAAATGGTTGTTATCAGTGTTGCTTACAATATTGACCCAATTTTTGTAAGTTATCATCATTTTTTAAGGATATTGATAATTGTAGCCTTTTTACCATTTTTGCTAAAAAAATTCAGCACTAACTCAATTAAAAAGAAAAAATTTAAATAAAATCAAATATTAACTTTGTGCTACTGACAAGAATTAAAACATAGATCATGTTATAAAACAAATTTTCCTCAATAATTTTAAGCAATTGATATCCAATAAATATTCCGACTAAAGCTAGTGGAAAAAGGGATACTGATTGAAATAATGTATCAAAGTTCATCATTGATAAGTAAATATACAAAGGTAGTTTTATTAAGTTAATACAACTAAAAAAGATAATTCTAGTTCCTACATAAATTTCTTTTTTCAACCTTAATGGAAGTAAATAAAGACTTGTGGGTGTTCCACCAGCATGCACACAAAAACTGGAAAATCCTGCAATAGAAGAACAAATTGCACCCTTCAAAAAGTTCTGCTTGGCTGGAACTGTCTTTTCTTTTTTAAACAAAAAATAATGTCCAGCAAACAAAAATCCCATTATTCCAACTATTAATTTAAGTAAATCCTCTGAAAAATGATTGAATGATAGAGAGCCAATTACAATTCCCAGTGCCGCAAATGGGACAATCACTTTCAATATACTAAAATTAAACTCTCTTCTAAATCTGTAAACAGCAATCATGTCTGAAAAAATTAAAATAGGTAGAATTATTGCTAATGCTTGCTGTAACGGCATTACAACTGTCATCAATGGAACTGAGATTAATGATATAGAGCCTCCCAAACCTGACTTTGCAATACCGTACAAAATTATTGCAGGAACCACGCTTATTAAAAAAAGGAAATTTATTTCCATTAATTTAAAGATTTTATTAAATATTCAAAAACTTTTTCTGGAGATAATTTATTTAAATCTGTTACTTGGATAGCTTTAAAATTTTGTCTTTCTATACTTACTTTATATGCAGTGGTGTGAGAACCAAATAAAGCTAAGCCTTTAGTCTCCAAATGTGCAGCCATATGTGCTGGTCCAGTATCATTTGCTACAACAAAAGAACTTTCTTTTATTAATGTAGCAAGTTCAGAAATATCTAAAGATCTATTTTCTTTTAAAATTGAAATGGCATTAATTTCATTTGCCATATTAATCTCATTAGGACCAGGAGCCACTATGATTTTATATTCATCTATAAATTTATTCTTAATTAAATCTATAAGTTTATTATAATTATTCCATTTTTTAATCTGTAAATGTGGAGAGCAAAAAGGAAATAAAATTATATATTTATCTAAATCAAATTTTTTTTTTATTGCATCTATATTAGAGCAAGCCCATTTAAAATTAGGAAGCATAGTGTTTTTTGTATTAACTCCAGATGTTTCTAGTTGATGTTTAAATCTATCTAAAACAGGATTTTTATCAAATTCATGCTTAGATTTATCTTTCGGTAATGTGGTTTCAGAAGACGACCAAACAAGATTATCAGCATTTGGAAACAATATTTTTTTATAGAAACTTGAACGTGAGGAATTTTGTAAATCAAAAACTTTTATAAATTTATATTTTTTTAATTTACGCATGAGATTAAATAAATAAATCACATTAAATCTTGATAATCTCTTATCCAAAATTATGTCCTCTAAATATGGATTTTTTTTGAAAAGATCAACGTAGGGCTTTGATGTTAATAAATAGACTTTATCATCTTTGTGAAAATCAGAAATATCTTGAATTGCACCACTCGCTTGGGCTATATCACCTAAAGATCCATGTTTAATTATAAGAATATTAGACATATTTTAAACAACTTAACACACTATGTTTATATATGAATAAAATTTTAGTTGAAGTATCTGTTGGTGAACTTTTAGATAAAATTTCAATTTTAGAAATCAAAAAAGAAAAAATTAAGGATCTTGAGAAACTTAAATTTATAAATGATGAATATGGTGTACTGAAAGATCAATTAAATAAAAATGTTAAATCAGATGAAAAACTAAGTGAATTATTCAATTCATTAAAAGAAATTAATTCAAAACTCTGGGTTATTGAAGATAATAAAAGATTATGTGAAAAAAATTCTGATTTTGGTAAAAAATTTATAAAACTCTCAAGAGACGTGCACTTTTTAAATGATGACAGAGCAAAACTTAAACTAGAAATGAATAATCATACAGGCTCTAAAATTAAAGAAATTAAAGAATATACAAGCTACTAATCATTAAGTGAGCGATAAATCTTCAATAAAATACATATTGAGTTTATCTATACTCGTAGCAGTGGTGAGATAACCTTCATTGCTCATATTCCCCATTAATGCTTGTTGAAGGTTTTGGTAATCAAGGTTTATGGATTTCTTTCACTATATTTTTGATATTACGAGCTCTAACGTTAGTTTTGTATTTTAATAGAATTTACTTAAAAATTTAAATTAGTTATTTAATGCTTGGAATAACTTTTCTTAAATCCATAGCTATTTTTGAGTTTATATTTGAATATATAATTCCTTTACCAACTTTCTTAAGAGCCATTATTTTACCATCAGGTGAGATAATAACTGTATGCCCAAAAGTTTCTCTTTTAATCGTGTTTCTTCCTGTTTGATTAGGTGCAAAAATATAACAAAAGTTTTCAATTGCTCTTGCTTTTAATAAAGTTAACCAATGTCTTTGACCAGTTGTTTTGGTAAATGCAGATGGAACAGTTATAAAACTTAAATTTCTTTTTGATAAGTTTCTATAAAGTTCTGGAAATCTTAAATCATAACAAATTGAAAGACCTATTTTTCCCCAGGGTAATTTAGCTGATACTAATTTTTTACCTGCCTTAAATACTTTACTTTCTTTATGTTGTTCTTTTTTTGAAACTTTAACATCAAACATATTTACTTTATCATAATAAGTATTTATTTTACCCTTAGGTCCAATAAGAATTGATCTGTTTCTTAATTTGCTTTTTTCTTTAATGCACATTGAGCCAAGAAGTATCCATTTCTTCTTTGTTTTGGCGATAATTTTTACTTTTTTTATTATTGGATCATGTTTCATTTCATATGAATATTTAAATAAATTTTTTTTGTCAGCAGACATCAATGAAGAAGTTTCTGGTGTAATTATTAAGTCTGCTTTATTTGTAATTGCTTGATTAATATATTTTACAATATCTTTAAAATTTTTATTATAATCTTCACCACTAGATAACTGAATACATGCTACTTTCATGATTGAAATCCATATTTTTTTTCTAAAAACTTTATAATATTGTGAATTATAAATGTAATAAATAAGTAAATAATTCCTGCAGTTATAAATGCTTCAAAAGGTTTAAAAGTTAAAACATTTACCTTTCTGGCTTCGCCCATTAAATCCATGATAGTTATAACACTTGCAAGTGAAGTGCCTTTCAGCATTAATATTACTTCATTTCCATAAGCTGGAAGTGATTGTTTTATGGCTATTGGTAATTGAATTCTGTAAAATGTTATTTTTTTTGTTACTCCTAAACTTTGTGCTGCCTCAATATAACCCTTTTTGATTGTTTGAAATGCTGATCTCAATATTTCAGATGTATAGGCTCCTGTATTTAAGGAAAATGCAATAATTGCACACCAGTATGGTTCTTTAATTATTGCCCAAAAAAATGAATTTCTTAATAGTTCTATATTAGCTAACCCATAATATATTAAATATAATTGAACAAGTAGAGGCGTACCTCTAAAAAAATAAGAGTAACCATAGGCAAACTTATTAATTATTGGATTTTTATTAATTCTTAAAATTGCAAAAATTAAACCTATTATTATCCCAAAAAACATTGATGATACTAAAAGTTGAAGAGTGATAACTGTACCACTTAATAAGCTAGGAAAAATACTAATCATTAATTTTATATCCATCAGTATCCTTTGCTATATTTTATTTCTAATTTATTAATTAATTTCATACTTAAGAAAGTAAGCATTAAGTATAAGATAGCTGCTACTGAATAAAAAAATAAAGGATCTCTAGTTGAACCAGCAGCAATATAAGATTGCCTCATTATTTCTACTAATCCTGTTACAGAAATTAAAGAAGTATCTTTTAAAGTTATTTGCCAAACATTACTTAGGTTAGGAATTGATAGCCTCAACATTTGCGGTAAAATAATTTTGTAAAATTGAATATTTTTTTTAATTCCCAAAACTTTTGAAGCTTCAAATTGACCTTTATCAATTGATAATATAGCACCTCTAAAAACTTCAGTAGAGTAAGCTCCAGAAATAATCCCAATTGCAAGAGCACCAGTTATAAATGCATTTATTTCAATATACCCATCATACCCAAAAATTGAAGCTACATACATTGCAGCTCCTGTGCCACCAAAAAACAATAAGTATATTACTAATAGTTCTGGAACCCCTCTAATAAAAGTAGTGTAACAATTTCCAATGATATTAAGTGATTTATTTTTAGATAGTTTTAAAGGTGTAAATATTAATGCGAATAAAAATCCTATTGCCATAGCTGCAATAGAAACAGCAATGGTCATTAAAGTTGCTAAAAAGAGTTCGTCTCCCCAACCAGTATCTCCGAATAAAAGAAGTTCCATATAGATTGGCGACTATATATTATAGTCGCCATATCTAAAATTAATTACATAGATGCATCAAAGCCGAACCATTTAATAGCAATTCTACTAATATGGCCATCTTTTCTTGCTTTATCGATAGCTTTGTTAAAAGCTTTTAAAAGTTTAGTGTCATCTTTCCTAATACCTACACCAACTCCATTACCAAAAGCTCCCCCTGAGAAAGTTGGTCCAACTAGAACAACCTCTTTACCAGATTTTTCAGCATAGTCAGTAAATGCAACTGCTGCTGCCAAAGCAACATCACATCTACCATTAGTCAAATCAAGATTAACTTCATCTTGTGTTTTATAGGTTTTCAAATTTATTTTTCCAACATCGCCTGACTCTAAGAAATTTTGGTGAATTGTTCCAATTTGTGTACAAACTGTTTTTCCAGATAAAGCTGAAGTCAAAGTTTTCATGGCTTTATTTACAGATGAACCACCTAAATTTAAATTAACCGCTTCTGGGGTATCTATTCCTTCTAAATCAGAACCTTTCATAACAGCCAAAGAGGCTACTTCATCAGCATATCCTTGTGAAAAATTAATTGTTTTCATTCTCTCATCAGTAATTGACATTCCAGCCATTATTGCATCAAATTTTTTTGATGTTAAAGCTGGTATCATACCATCCCAGTCTTGCTCAACGATTTCACACTGCTGGCCTATATATCTGCAAAGTGTCCATGCAAGCTCTACTTCAAATCCAATAAGTTTACCAGAAGCATCTTTTGAATTCCAAGGTGGGTAAGCTCCCTCAGTTCCAATCTTAATTTTATCAGCATTAGAATTACTAATTAAAAATAAAGATAACAGAACAGTTAAAAATATATTTTTTATTACATTCATTATTTCCTCCATTAAAAGAATAATTATTTCATAATTTTTGGGATTTAAAAAGAAGTTTCTAATGATTTATCGATGAAGAGAAGTTCCAGCAACAATCAAAACTTGGTATATAAACTCTAGATAATTTAGCATTACCAAAATTTTCATTAAATATGTTTAACCAATTTTCTACTTGTTTTGGTTTTTTATCTTGGCTACCAACCTGAGCTGTGATAACTCCTTTTGGTTTTAAAATTCTTAAAAGTGAATTCATATTTTTTGCAGCTAAATCAATACAGTATTGGTCATCATTTAAATCAACATATATTTGATCATATGTATCATCTTTGACAGATTTAATATTTTCAAATGCGTCTCCCCAAATACATTTTACTGAATTTTTCTCTGTAGCCTTCTCACCTATTTTACCTAGATGCTTATCACAAACTTCAACTACCTCAGGGTCTAACTCATACCAATCAATAAAACTAAAATTTTTTGATATACATTCTCTTGCTACACCACCGTCTCCACCACCTATAATCGCAACTTTTTCTTTATTTGAATTTAAGTCTAGTCCTGAATTTACAAAAGTAGAGCTATAAAGATATTCATCTTTTTCTGCTACCTGAATTTCTTTATCTATAAACAAGGCTTTTCCAAATTGTTCTAATTCAAGTATCTCTATGTGTTGGCCTACTTTTGATTTAAAGTTTTCGATTACATTATTTACTACATACGATTTTTTTAAACCAGGTGAACTATAGTTATCATGATATAGATCTACTGTATCTCTATTAAATTCTTTCTTAATTATATGAGTATGCTCTATTTCATCTTTAATGACATCCAAAGCAACAGAAGGTGAAATTTTTGCACATGTAAAAAAGTCAAAACTAATAATTCCTTTTTCAGGAAATGTATGGAAACTTATGTGGCTTTCTGCAAGAAGTGCAACTAAAGTAAAGCCTTGTGGTTCAAACTTATATTTTGATATTTCTAATACAGTTACTTTTGCAATTTTAGCAATTTTGTAAACTAATTTTTCAAAAAAAACAGGATCATACTCTTTTTTAGCACCTACAATATCAAGTGTTATATGTTCGCCAACTTTTGTAATCATACTAATCTCTTTTATACGTTTTACTTTTAGATAAAACTTTTTTCATTTGATTTAAACTTAAAAGTTTAGGTCGTCCTAGAACGAGAGATTTGATATATTGTTTAGCAAGATTGTCAACTTCTTCGGCTAGTTCAAATGCATCTGCAAGATTTCGTCCAAATGCAATCTGCCCATGATTTGCTATTAAACATGCTGACCTATTGGTCAGCGCTTTAAGGATATTTTTTGAGAGCTCTCTTGTTCCATATGTTGCATATTTTGCACATTTTATATCAGTGCCACCTGCTAAAGCGACCATGTAATGAAATGAAGGTATTTTCTTATTATGAGTTGATAAAGCAGTAGCGTTTGTAGAATGAGAATGAACTATTGCTTTTGCGTTTTTTTTTGAATTATATATATCTTGATGAAATCTCCACTCAGATGATGGTTTTTGATTCTCGTCATATTCACCATTAAGATTTATATAAACAATATCTTTTTCCTTTAACGATGAATATTTTTGTCCTGAGGGTGTTATTAAAAAACCATTTTTGTATCTTAATGAAATATTACCAGATCTTAATGCTGATAGTTTTTTATCATTAAGCATTTTGGCAAATTTAATGACTTCTTTTTTTGATGAATTCATTTTATTTAAGTATACTAAATTTTTAATTTTTATTAGATTGAATTTATGGCCTTTTTTCAACCAGATAAATTACCTAGTTTAATGGTAGCTCCAAATGGGGCAAGAAAAGTTAAGAAAGATCACCCTGAGGTACCTTTAACAATTAAAGAAACAGTTGATGTTGCTAAAAACTGTTTTGAGGCAGGAGCAAGGGCTATTCATCTACATGTAAGAAATGATAAAGGAGAACACGTTTTAGATGCTGGACTTTATAAAGAAGCGTTAAATGAATTAGAACATCAAGTTCCGAAAATGCATATTCAGGTCACTACTGAAGCAGTTGGAAAATATTCGCCAGAGGAAATGAGGAAACTTGCTTATGATGTTACTCCACCAGGAACATCAATTGGTATAGCTGAAATGATACCCTCAAGAAATCCCACAGATGAAGATATAAAATTATATAGATATTTGACAGAAGCTGGAACTAAAATACAACATCTTTTATATAACCCTGACGATATAAGTTTGCTCGTTAACTTACTAAATAAAGCTGAGATCCCTACAGATGGTGCTTGGTGCTTGTTTGTGATTGGTCACTACTCAGGTAAAATTAGTTACCCAGAAAACATTCCAATGTTTCTAGAAAAAATGAGAGAGAATAATATTAATTTAGACTGGGCAATCTGTGCTTTTGCGAAAGAAGAGATTTCCTGTCTAGAAAAAGCAATAAAATTGGGAGGTAAAATAAGAGTTGGATTTGAAAATTCTTTATTTATGCCTAATGGTGAGATAGCTCCAAATAATCATTCAAAGATCAAAGCAGTGAATGAAATTTTTAATTTATCTTAGAATTTCAGAATATTTTTTTAACAGCAAATTTATTTCATGATTTGTATTTGCTGAGCCCAAAATAAATCTATCAGGCCTTACGATAATTGCCTTTGAATTTATATTTTTTAAGTAGACAGATAATTTCTTAAATTTTTTTGAATTTACTATAGGATAATTTTTTGAAACCTTTGTTTTGATATCAGAAGACAATATTAAAATTCCTTTTTTAGAAAAATTATCATCTAAACTTATATTTTTGTTTAATTTAAATTGAGGAAATATTTTTCCTCTATTCTTATCTTTTAAATAACCTAAACCTTTTCCCATTTTAGGTTTTATTGATTGCATACTCTTAATACCTTTATTATCAGACCTAATATTGTCTGTAATTTGTATAGACTCAACTGCATTAACAAACTCACCCATTCTCATTGTAGTTTCAATATACTCTCTTACATTTAGTGATCTCTCTGATTGATAAGTGTTTAAGAAAGTATCATTGTGTTTAACTCTTAAACATGTTGCTATTTTCCATGCTAAGTTAGATGCATCTCTAATGCCTGCACACATTCCTTGTCCCATGAAAGGTGGCATCAAATGTGCAGCATCACCAGCAATAAAAATCCTTCCTTTGTGCCATTTTCTGGCAATGGATGATTCAAATTGATAAATTGTTTTTCTTTCAATAATTGCTTCACTTTTATTTAACCAAGGCTTTAGAAAATTCCAAATGTAATTCTCTGACAATACTTTTTTATCACTTTGATTTTTCTTTATTGCAAACTCCCATCTTCTACGTTTACCAACATTCCTACAATACGTTGCTGGTTGCTTTGGATCTGAATACTGAATTGTTCTATCTGGTAAATTATTTTTTTTCTTCTTCAATATAAGATCTACAACTGCCCATTTCTGGGTAAAACCTAAATTATCCATTTTTGTTTTCATTTGATCCCGGGTTGTAGAATTTGCACCATCACAACCAACTAAATATTTTGATCTGACATTGTATATTTTATGATTTGTTGTGTTTGTGTAGGTTATATCAACATGATTTTTTGAATTTGTAATTTTTCTTACTTCAGAATTTTGCTCAATAAAAACTTTTTCATAGTTTTTTAATTTTTTTCTAAGTTGTTTTTCTAAATCAGGTTGATGAAATCTGTAACTTGGATACCATCCATTATCTGTAACTTTTTTTGGTCTAGGCCAATCCAATATTACTTTTTCTTTTGAGTTTACAAATTTTGTACCTTTGTTAATTATTGTATGCTTCAAAAATTCTTTTGTAATTCCTATTGTTTGAAATACTCTCATTATTTCATCATCAAAATGAACTGCTCTAGGTAGTGGATAAAAACTTTTTTCTCTGTCGAGAATTAAAATTGAAAAACCATGCATTGCTAAAAGGTTTGCTAAAGTTCCTCCCACAGGCCCTAATCCTACTATTGTGACATCAAATTCTTTCATTGATATTTTTAAAAATTATTTTTTTTTTAAATTTGAATATAACCAAGGACAATCAATTAACAATGGAGCTTGTTTTCCTTGAGAAGCTGTTTCGAGTCTTTTATTTCTAAATTTCATTCTCTCATCATCAGGTAAATAAAGTCTCTCATGCCCCCAAAAACTAGGCCCCTCAAATGTTTCGATTGGCTCCCATGTGTCTGGATCAATTATCCTCCCACCCCATCCATTTTCAATAAAAAATCCTGAAGGTGTAATTGAATAAAATGAGGTCATATAATCATTGGTATGCCGTCCCATTGTATAAGCAATTGCATTATCTTTGTATTGTATCAAGTCATAACCTTGGCCTACATCGTCTAAGTTATTGTATTCAACCATAAAATGATGGAAACCAGTTCCACCTGAGCCAAATAAAGCTAAACTATGATGTCTACCGTTAACATGAAAAAAGCATAAAGAAATTGGAGTATGACTATAATCACTTATCTTGAAACCCATTACATCTCTGTAAAAGGGGATTAAATCATCAATATTTTTAACATGTACAACTGCATGACCCATCCCTAGTGGCCCAGTCTTAAATCCTGAAATTGGTCTACCTGGTTTAAAAGGTTCTGTGTCTAACATAGGCTTATACACGAGTTCAATACGATTTCCTTGTGGGTCATTAAAATATATTAAATCCTCAACAAAACGTTTGTCAGCAAAAGAAGTCTTTCCATGATTTACTGCTATTTTATTTTCTTCTAATTTTGTTGCGAAGGTTTGAAGATCTTCCTTGGTCTCAACTTCCCATCCTAAAAATCCTAATCCATCTCCTTTATCACCAGTTATTGTTAGCCTTTGTTTTTGATCATCCATTCTAAAAGATAGAATTTCTTTTCCACGGTCCATCTGTTGCATACCGAGGTATTTTTGAGAATATTCAGACCAATCCTCAAATTTATCTGAATTAACTCCAATATAACTTAAAGCTTTTACTGCCATTTTATTATTATACTTAATTTTGAAAGAGCCCGCTATGAAATTAGCGGGCTCGAATTTAACTATTAACCGTCTATTTTAGAAATTACTTCTCTTGCTCTTTTTAATACAGCATCTCCATCAAGACCTTTTCCTTTCATTTCTGCTAACCAGTCAGATTCGATTGGAGCTAATATTTTTTTGTATTCAGCTAAAACCGAGTCTGATGCAACAGTTATCTCGTGTCCCGGAGTATTTTCTACTTGAACTCTCATCTTGGCATTCTGAGTATCAATTAAATTAGATGCCCAGTCGCCAAACCACTGACCAGAATGTTTATCTACACATCCTTTTGCTACTGAAGATAAACCGTTATATTTCCCTTCATTCATTATTAATCCAAATGTTGCATTGGTGATGTTAACTTCTGTGTGATATTTAGTAACATCAAATAATCTAAATGAACCAATTGCTGTGTATGGGAAAGGTGTGCCATCTATAACACCTTTATTTAAGGCTTCTGAAGTTCCTGGTGCTGGTACTTTAACCCCAGTTGCTCCTAAAGTTTTAAGAATAGTTCCAGCTATTTTGCTTGGAACTCTCATTTTTTTACCTTTAAAGTCTGCAGGTTTAACTACTTTAGTATCCTTCATGTGGATTTGGTATCCAGGATTTGAATGAAGTCCTATTAACTTTATTCCTGCCATTTCTTTATCAAGGTAACCTTCTTCAAAAAGAGTATTTAAAGCTCTAGATCCAGCTTTTGAAGTTTTAGTTAAGAATGGTAGTTCTACAACTGAACTTAAAGGAAATTGACCACCAATATATCCAAGGACAGTCCAAG
>CACGVB010000020.1 GCA_902576395.1 uncultured Pelagibacteraceae bacterium | reverse complement strand
AATTATCTAATTCCACTCATGGTAGGAGCAAGAGATATGGTTTTCCCATATGTCAATATGCTTAGCTTCTGGATGTTCTTTGTTGCAGTTGCAGTTTTAATGGCAAGTTTCTTTGTTCCAGGTGGACCAACAGGAGCGGGATGGACCTTATATCCTCCACAAACTATTTTGGAGGGAACTCCAGGATCTGGTATGGGAATACTTCTAATGCTTATATCTTTATCTTTATTTGTAATTGGTTTCACAATGGGTGGACTGAATTATATGATTACAATTCTACAAGCTAGAACTAGAGGAATGACTTTAATGAGAATGCCTTTAACAGTATGGGGTATATTCACAGCAACTGTACTAGCAATGTTAGCATTTCCAGCACTACTAGTTAGTGCAATAATGATGACATTAGATAAGGTTTTACAAACAAGTTTCTTTATGCCAACAATATTAAAGGCAGGTGAGGTTCTTGAATATGGTGGAGGAAGCCCAATACTTTTCCAACACTTGTTTTGGTTCTTTGGACACCCTGAAGTTTATATTGTTGCATTACCTGCATTTGGAATAGTTTCTGACTTGATATCAGTTCATGCAAGAAAAAACATATTTGGTTACAGAATGATGGTTTGGGCAATTGTTGGTATTGGAGGTTTAAGTTTCTTTGTATGGGCTCACCACATGTACGTTAGCGGTATGAACCCTTGGTTCGGATTTTTCTTTGCAACAACGACATTAATTATTGCCGTTCCGACAGCCATGAAAGTTTATAATTGGATACTTACTTTATGGAGAGGAAATATTAGAATTAATACTGTAATGTTATGGTGCCTAGGATTTATCGTTACATTTGTAAATGGTGGAATTACTGGAATATTTTTAGGAAATGTTTCAGTTGATGTTCCATTATCTGATACATATTTCGTAATAGCCCACTTCCATATGGTCATGGGTATTGCACCATTAATGGTTATTATGGGTGCAGTTTATCATTGGTTCCCATTAGTAGCTGGAAAAATGTTACATGAGGGTCTAGGAAAATGGCACTTCTGGATTACTTTCTTAGGAGCTTATTCAATTTATTTCCCAATGCATTACCTAGGTTTTATCGGAGTTCCAAGAAGATATTTTGAAATGTATGATAGTCCGTATATGACATCAGCAGTTGGCATGAACGAATTTATAAGTATTGCAGCATTTATAGTCGGTGCAGCACAGTTTATTTTAGTTTTCAATATCATTAAAACATTAAAAACAGGTAAAAAAGCTGAACAAAACCCTTGGAAAGCTAATTCACTTGAATGGTATACTTCTACTGTTCCTCCAGAACATGGTAACTTTGGTGAAAGACTTCCAGTTGTTCACAGATGGCCTTATGACTTTAGTGTTCCAGGAGCAAAAGATGACTTTATTCCGCAAACAACAGCACCTAGTGAAGTAATACACACAGAAGTAGAGAAAACTTAAGAGAAAAATAATGTCTGAACAAAAAATAGACGGCTTCGAACTTAAACCTGGGTTTAAGGGCATGGCGTCTGACACTGGTTCAGACCAAACAATGTTTAAAGGTGTGCATTGGGGCAAAGCCATGATGTGGATCTTTTTATTGAGTGATACTTTTGTATTTAGCTGTTTTTTAATTTCTTACATGAAAGGTAGAGGATCAACCATTGTTGATTGGCCTAACACGAGTGAGGTTTTTTCTTTACATGTAGGAGGAGTACCTGTCCCACTTTTACTTATTGCGATAATGACTTTTGTATTGATCACAAGCAGTGGAACAATGGCATTAGCGGTTAAATATGGTTACGAAAAAAATCGTAAAATGTGTGGTTGGCTAATTCTAGCTACTGCTGTAGGTGGACTTACTTTTGTTGGAATGCAAGTGTTTGAGTGGTCTAAACTAATTCATGAAGGTGTTAGACCGTGGGGAAATCCTTTTGGTGCGTCACAGTTTGGTTCTTTCTTTTTTATGATAACAGGTTTCCATGGTTTCCATGTCTCAATTGGGGTGATTTTCTTATTTATTTACACTTATAAAGTTTTTGCTGGTCATTATGAGAGTAAAAAAAGAGGCTGGTTTACTAAAATGAAAGGGGATTATGTTGAAATTGAAATATTAGGTCTTTATTGGCACTTCGTAGATCTAGTTTGGGTTTTCATTTTCGCATTTTTTTATTTGTGGTAAAATAAAATATGGAAGAGACTAACAAAATGAACGAGACAACTAAAAAAGAAGAGCAAACAAGTACTCAAAAGATAGGAATTTATCTTTGGATTTGGTTGTTGTTATTTGTTCTAAGTTTCTTCTCATACATGGTTGACTGGTACCAATTTCAAGGAATGTTGAGATGGTCACTAATATTATTCTTTATGTTTTTAAAAGCAGGGTTAATTATGGCCTTTTTCATGCACTTATTTTGGGAGAGATACGCTTTAGTGAATGTTCTGTTATGGCCAATGACGGCAATTGCCTGTTTTATATTTTTAATGACTGCAGAATTTAAATATACATTGTTTTCAAGATTCTTTTATTTTGTAGTAGGGGGAGTTTAAATATGGATGCCTACGGATACTTAGCTTTTTTCTTAATTTTATTTGTTTTTTTCATTTATATAGTTTGGTTTGGTTATTCGGTAAAAGTTGAAAACCAAAAAGAACAAGGTGATAAAGTCACAATAAATCCTTATGATCAAATACCTTTAAGTAGAAGATTAATTGACAAAAAAAATAGCAAGGTGGGTATTTTCGATCTTGGAAATCATATTTTAATAGCAGGCGTTATATTACTTGTAATATTTGTTTCACTAAATGTTGAGTAATAGTGACTGCAAATACAATTAAAAAAAAATCAGTTTCTATAAGTTTTTTTTCCTATTCAAAATATTTATTATTACTAATGAAACCAAGAGTTATGTCTTTGGTTATCTTTACTTGTGCTGTTGGATTATTAACAGCTCCAGTTTCAGTTTCATTCCTTAATTCAATAGTTGCAATATTTTTTGTGACAATGGGCGCAGGTGCGGCTGGTGCCCTAAATATGTGGTATGAGGCTGACCTTGATAAATTAATGACAAGAACATGTCTTAGACCAATTCCTACAGGAAAAGTTAATAGGGAACACGCTTTATTATTTGGAACAGTATTGTCAATAATATCTATAGTTGGACTTTATTATTTTTCAAATTTAACATCAGCTATTTTATTATCAATAACGATAGCATTTTATGTCTTTGTTTATACGATTTGGTTAAAAAGAAAAACGCCCCAAAATATTGTTATCGGAGGCGCATCAGGCGCACTGCCACCAGTTATAGGTTGGACTATAGCTACGAACTCATTAACATTGGAACCAATAACATTTTTCTTAATCATATTCTTTTGGACCCCATCTCATTTTTGGGCATTGAGCCTTTATAAAGCGGACGACTATCAGAAAGCTAAAATTCCTATGTTACCTATTACTAATGGAATTCAGGAAACTAAGAAAAATATATTTGTTTATTCTTTAATAATGTTACCAGTAGTTATTTTGCCTTATTATATTGGCTTTGTAGGTGAAACATTCTTAATAGTTTCATTATTACTTACCTTTTATTACAACTATGTTTGTTATGATCTTCTTAAGTTCAAAAAAAACAAATTTGAAATAAAGAAGGCTAAAAAGGTATTTTCTTACTCAATTTTTTACTTATTTTTGCTTTTTGTCTTATTTTTGGTAGACCAGATTATAAAATAAATAATCCTACTTATTTTATAGGAAAATGATAAAAAAAATTCATGAGATACGTAAGCACAAGAGATAATTCAAAAGAATACAGTTTTGAAGATGTCTTCATCAAAGGTTTAGCTGATGATGGTGGACTTTATGTACCTACATCTTTAAAAAAATTCAGCTCAGATGAATTGTCCGATCTTAAAAATCTTAATTATAATGATTTATCTACTGAAATAATAAATCAATTTTCATCAGACTTTATTTCAAAAGATGATCTTTCATCATTAATTAAAAAATCTTATTCAACTTTTAGAGAAAAAGAAGTTGTTAAAATATCAGATATTGGAGATCTCAAATTATTAGAGTTATTTCATGGTCCTACATTGGCTTTTAAAGATGTGGCAATGCAGTTTATTGGTAACTTGTATCAATATTATTTAAGTAAAAATGATAAAAAAATTAATATTATTGTGGCTACATCAGGTGATACAGGCGCTGCCGCTATAGATGCAATTAAAGGCAAATCAAACTTAAATATTTTTGTCTTACATCCTAATAATAGAATTTCACCAGTACAAAGAAAGTTAATGACAACAGTTGAAGATGAAAATGTTTTTAATATTGCAATTGACGGAAATTTTGATGATTGCCAAAATATTGTTAAGCAAATGTTTTCAGATTTAGATTTTTCTAAATCAATAAATATGTCAGGGGTTAATTCTATTAATTGGGCGAGAATAATTGCTCAAGCTGTTTATTATTTTTATACTTATTTCAAACTTGATAGTGATAAACCTTTATCTTTTTCAGTTCCCACAGGAAACTTTGGAGATGTTTTCGCAGGATATCTTGCAAAACAAATGGGATTACCAATAGATAAACTTATTGTTGCGACTAATGAAAATGATATTTTGCATAGAGCAATCTCAAATGGTGATTATGTTTCAAAAAAAGTAAAAGAAACACTTTCTCCAAGTATGGATATCCAATTGGCAAGTAACTTTGAAAGACTAATTTATTACGTTAATAACTCTAATTCTGAAATTACATCAGATATAATGAAAAAAATTAAACAAAATGAATACAAAATTGATAAATCAAACTTAGGTATTATACAAAAAGATTTTGTTTCAGAAAGTTGTAATGAAAATGAAACTTTAGAAATTATAAAGAAAAATTTTGAGAAAAATAATATTATTTTAGATCCACATACTGCAGTTGGAGTAGGCGCTGCACATAAGTTATCATTTAATGATTGTGTAGTTCTGTCTACTGCCCATCCATGTAAATTTCCAGCTGCAACAGATAATGCTATAAATAAACATGAAGAACTACCTCAAGAGCTTCAATATGTTCATGGTAAAGAGGAGAATTTTCAACTATTAAAAAATAATAAAGAAGCAGTAAAAAATTTCGTTAAAAGTAAATTATGAAGCTAAAAACAAATGATCAAATCCCAGATACAAAAATCTTTCATTTAATTGATGGTGAACCAAAGGTACAAAATATCTCTGAGGTATTAGGATCAAAAAAAATAATATTATTCGGATTACCTGGCGCATTCACAGCTACATGCTCTAAGTTTCACTTGCCGGGTTATGTTAAAAATGCTCAACAAATCTTAGATAAAGGTATTGATAAAATATTTTGCTTAGCTGTAAATGATCCATATGTGATGAATGCTTGGGGAGAGGCAAACAATATTGGAGAAAATATAATTATGTTAGCTGACCCTTATTTATCATTTACAAAGTTAATTGGTGCTGAGGTTGATAGAAATTCAAAAGGTATGGGAATAAGATCTAGCCGTTATGCAATGGTTATTGAAAATTTAAAGGTTCAAAATATTCAAGAGGAAGAGGAAACTAAAAATTGTGGAATATCCTCTGCAGAAGGAATTTTAGATATTATTTAGAATTTGCAGCTTCTCTTGCGATTAAATCAACTTCGTTATTCAATTTATCTGTAGAATGACCTTTTACCCAACTCCATTTTATCTCGAACTCACTAGTCATAAGATCTAATTCAGTCCAGAGGTCTTTATTTTTTACAGGTTGCTTATTTGCAGTTTTCCATCCATTTTTCTTCCAAATATGTATCCACTCTGTAATCCCAGACTTTACATACTTAGAGTCTGTAAAAATTTGAACATTGCTACCTTTAGGAATTTTTTTAAGGGCTTTTATTGGAGCAAGTAATTCCATTTGATTATTAGTAGTATCTTTTTTACTTCCTTTTATATGAGTTTTCTTTTCATCTTCTATAATGATTGCGGCCCACCCGCCATTTCCTGGATTACCCAAACATGACCCATCTGTGTAAATCTTTATCATCAATTGTAGTCTCTAAAAGAATTTAGTTTTCTATGAAAATTTAATTTATCCAGATATTCTTTAGGATCTTTAATTTTAATTAATGCTTTTTTTGGGGTATTTAAATAATCATATGATCTTGTCAGAAGATATCTTAAAGCTGAACCACGACATAAAGTATTAAAATTACTCTTTTCTTTGGAATTCAATTTACGAATTGATTGATAGCCTCTTAATAATTGAGCAGATTTGTTTTTGTCTAGAACAAACACTTTATTTCTTTTTTTAAAACATAAAGCATTCACACATGTTGCTAATTCATATGCCAAGAAATCATTTGCGGAAAAATAAAAATCAATAAAACCATAATATTTTTTTTTATAGAAGAAAATATTATCTATAAAAAGGTCACTATGAATTATTCCATTGGGCATACTCTTTGGCCATTTTAATTTGATATCAGATAAATCATTCTTCATAATATCTATTAAATTATCTGAAAGTTTATTAATTCTTTTATCTATCCTGTTAAGCAACGGCCCCCAAGAATTAACCGACAAAGAATTTTTTCTGTGTATCCTTAATTTTTTAGCTGCCATATGTAATAAAGCTGCATTTTTTCCCACAACGTAGCAATCTTTATTTGTTAAATTGTTTTTATCCTTTCCCTCAAGAAAGCTGACCAAACATGCAGTTTTATTTTTAATCTTAAATAAATATTTACCTTTTTTATTTTTAATAGGTTCTGGACATTTAATTTTTTGTCTTGATAAGCCAAACATAAGATCCATAAAAAAAGGTAAATCTTTTTTTTGAACTCTTTTTTCAAAAATAGTCAGTATTATTTTTTTATTCTTTGTTCTTATTAAGTAATTAGTGTTTTCAATACCTTTTTTAATTCCTGAAAATGATAATATTTCTCCTATTTTAAAGTTTTTTTCTATTAACCTTAAATCACCATCATTAATTCTAGTATATACAGCCATTAATTCAATTTTCCTGGGATTTTAAATGTTACGTCTTCTTTTACTATTTCTACTTCTTCAATTTGTACAGTAAATTCTTTTTTAATATTATCTATAAATTCTTTAACTAAAACTTCAGGAGCTGATGCGCCTGACGAAATGCCTATGGTTTTGCATTTTGAAATTTTCTCGATAGGAAAAATACTTTCTGAATGAATCAATTCGGCATCACTGCAACCATTATTTTTAGCAACTTCAACTAATCTTACTGAATTTGAGGAATTTCTACTACCTATAACAAAAAAATTATCACAATCTTTAGCTATTTTTTTTACAGCTGCTTGCCTATTTGTTGTTGCATAACAAATATCATCTTTCTTAGGTTCGTGAATATCTGGAAACCTTTCTTTTAAAACATTTATTATATCCCTAGTATCATCAACAGATAAAGTTGTTTGAGTTATATAAGCAAGTTTTTCATTTTGTACTCTTTCAAACTTTTGTGCATCTTCAATTGTTTCTATTAAATCGATTTTTCCATCTTGGAGTTGACCCATAGTTCCAACAACTTCAGGATGATTTTTATGACCAATGAGTAAAATATGTATATCTCTCTTATCTAGATTTTCTGCCTCTCTGTGAACTTTCGAAACTAAAGGACATGTAGCATCAACAAAAATCATATTCAAATTTGTTGCTTCTTCTGGTACTGATTTTGGAACCCCATGAGCAGAAAAAATTACTGGCCTTGTTTTGTCAGTAATTTCCTCAATCTCCTCAACAAATATAGCCCCGATCTTTTTTAAACTGTCAACTACGTGCTTATTATGGACTATCTCATGACGTACATAAACTGGTGCACCGTATTTTTCTATACTTTTTTTAACAATCTCTATAGCTCTATCAACACCTGCACAAAAACCTCTTGGAGCTGCTAACATTATTTTTAAATGCTTATTTTTCATTTTCTTCTTTCTTAAAAAAAGGAATTAAAAAGATAATACAAGCAATAAGAAAAAAAAGACTACCAAACATTGCCCAAAAACTTCCTATACTTGATATAATAAAACCTAACGCAGAAATAATAAATAAAATCCATCCAATGAAATTAATTTTTTTATTGCTCATTTTTTCCAATTAAATATTCGAGCAATATATGTGGAAAAGTTAATGACGCCAATCCAATAAAAATAACTTGATATATGGTCTCGTTAAGCTCGTTATAATTATTAAGAACTAATATAGACAAAATATAACCAATAATTGTTAAAATTGTTAATGGAAGTGCTTTTTTAATAAATATAGGTAAACCTTTTTTTAAATTTTTGTTTATTTCATTTATTAAAGACATGGAGTGTCTAATGGAGTGTAAAAAACAAAAATAAACTGTAAAAGCTATAATAGGATTGAGAAAATAGTTAAGTACTAATATTGATAAATAATCCATCAATAAAAGAGATTTTACCTCAATATTTTTTTTTAAAGATAAAAAAACACTAGAAACTAAAGATAAAAGAATAAATATAATTAATATTTCATCAGCTATTAGAAAACTGTTTGTAATATTGAAATTTAAAGTTTCAAAAATTGCAAGTGTCTCTCCTTTATGAAAAAATAAAGGAGCACTAATTATCAACGATCCCTTCAAAAAATAAACAAGTTCAAAATTTTTTTTTTTATCAATAAATTCTGAATCTTCTTTACCAAAATGAAAGGCTGCAATAATCAAAAACAAAAATAGTAAGAACTTTGGAAATATTAACCAAATAATTATAGTGGATATACCGACTAAAATATAACCTAAATAAAAAAAACTAATTGATCTATACCCTAGATATTTAATAAGCTTCTTCCCTTTAATGTGATCCAATGATCCATGTGATATTCCAATTGTTAAAATTAAAAATACAGAAATTATTAAAAAACTACCCTCCCTTAGATGCTCTATTCCTGCCAATGTTATACATAGATTAAAAAAAATTAAAGAATGATAAAAATTAATTTTTGTCATTTATTTAGAAAAGAGCTTTTATAAAAATCCATTTAGGCATTTTTAATATTATAGAAAAATCTTCCAAAAAATTACTCTTATTAGATAAAAATTTAATTACTTTATTAGATTTATTGTTAAACATTCTAAAAAATATACTTGGCATTTTAGATGGATTATTTTTAAGCACTTTTAAAAAAATTTTGTCTAAAAATTGATACTTTTTTTTAATTTTAAATATTTCTAATTTATCAATACTTTCAATATTTTCTGTTATAAACTTACTTTGTTCCTGAATATTCAGGAAAGTATAACCAGTGCTTAGTCTTGTCATACCACCTGCTGTTCCAATATTTATTCTATTCTTAATTTTTTGATTAAAAGGATAAAATAGGGGTATTGCACCTTCTTCTTTATAAGTAATCTTATAATCTTTTAAGTTTAAATTGTTTTCAATATATTCTTTAATTTGCTTATCATAATCCTTTTGAGAATTATCTTTCATTTCAGATAGCCAGGTAGTTTCAATTAATGCTGTTTTTTTTGAATAGGGAAGAGTATAAAAAAAATGAACACTTCCTCTTTGTTCACAGTCAAAATCCATTAAATTCATGATTTCTTCATCAAAAAAATCTTTTTTTGTTTCTATTTCCACACCGCAGAAATGTTGCCAGAGGACATTATTTTGATTGTTTAAATTTGGGACACTATTAAAAACCAATGAATTTTCTAAATCTATGTTTTCATCATTTTTATAAAAATAAATATTCCTATTTTCTTTTAATTTATTATTTATTTTCTCATAAAATAATCCACTGTCTATGGTTTGATATGGAAAACTATCACACTCTAGATATTTAGTTTTTTGTGGTATATTAATAGAAAAATATTTCCAGTTTTTTTTCACACAGTCATCAAAATTATGTGAATATGTTTTCCAGAAGGACCATGTTTTATCTTTTTTGTATTCATCTCTTGGTTCAATAATCGCTAAAGTTTTATTTTTTAATTTTTCATTTATTTCTAGCTCATAAGCTAAGGATAAGCCCGCACAACCTCCACCAATTATTACAAAATCAAAATCTTTCATTTAAACTTATTTCTTCATTAATTAATTCATGTTCTTTATCTCTAAGATGATAATGTTTTTTTATCAATGATAGTTTTAGTAAGTCATATATAGATAATATTGTTTGAAATATTTTGCCACCATTACTAACAAAAATTTTACCTGATTGATTGTAATTTTGGATTGTTTGCTTTTTAATAATATTTCTACCAATTTGCCTATAAACTCTTCTTGCAACTAAAATTGAAAACCTAAGACTTAATGGAATATCCTTTATTGAAGAAAAGCTGCTATCATAAAATAAATCTGCAGTAGCCAGTGTTTCTTTTATGGTTTCAAAATCATGTTTTATATAAAACCTTTTAATTTTAGAGTCCTCTATCACATCTCTAGAAATATTTGTTAGTTGCATGGCAATACCCAAATCTATAGCTGATTTAAGAGAATCAGAGCTTGTAACATTTAAAATTTTCGCCATCATCAATCCAACAGTTCCCGCAACTCTATACGAATAAATTAATAATTCCTTTTTTGAATTTAATTTTACTTCATTTTGAATATCAGACTGCACACCATCAAATAAGTCATCTACAATTTTTGAAGAAATATTATTTTCATCCATTAATACCCACATTTTTTTAATTATATGGTTCTGAAATTCTTTATTGATAAAATTATTTTTGAAGTTTAAAAATCTTCTTAATTTGATTTCAGTTTCACCTTGATCATCAGCAATATTATCTAAAGTTCTACAAAAATCGTATAAATTAGAACATTTTAAATAAGTTTTCTTAGGTAGGAAAAATCCAGCCCAGTTAAATGATTTTGCGTATATTGATAGAAAACTCTTTTTCTCCATTACAGAATTTTGTCTAAGACTTTTGCTGAAGATAGTACTCCTGGCACACCTGCTCCAGGATGAGTGCCTGCCCCAACAAAATATAAACCATCAAAAATCTCTGATTTATTGTGAAATCTAAAATATGCTGATTGGGTAAATTTTGGTTGAATAGAAAATCCCGAGCCATATTTTGTATTTAATTCTTTCTCAAAATAATCAGGAGTTAAGTAAAAATCCTCAACAATATTTTCCTTTAGATCGGGTAGTAAACTTTCCTCCATTTTTTTAATAACTAAGTTTTTCATTTTATCTCCCTCAATAGACCAGTCTATACCAGACTGGTTGTTAGGAACTGGCACTAACACATAAAAACAATCATGATTATAAGGCGCCATGGATTTGTCTGTAGCTGTTGGTCTATGTAAATAGTAACTAATATCGTCATTTAATTTTTTATTGTTAAAAATATCATCCAAGTGTTCCTTATACTTATCTCCAAATTTGATTGTATGATGTTCAATATTGTCGTAAACTTTTTTGGTTCCAAAGTAATACACAAACAAACCCATTGAATATTCCATTCTTTTCATTTTCCAATTAAAAATAGAATTACTTCTATTTGTGTTTGCTAATTTTGAGTAAACTGCAGGTGGATCAGCGTTACAAATGACATTATCTGTTTCTATTTTATCTCCATTGTTTAGTTGAACCCCAGTTATTCTATTTTTATTTGATATAATCTTATTTACTTCGCAACCTTTTAATATTTTTATATTTTCTTCATTCATTAGTTTTTCCATGCTATTTATTATTTGACCAGTACCACCCATTGAATAATGAATTCCCCATTTTTTTTCTAAATATAAAATTAATCCATATATTGATGTTGTTGTGAAAGGATTACCACCAACCAATAGTGGATGCATACTAAGTAATCTTCTTAATTTTTCATTTTCTATGTAAGAAGAAACCAGACCATAAACAGATTTATAACTCTTTAAATTAAATAAAGAGGGTATCTGCTTTAACATAAAAGAGGGTTTATCAAACGGGACATCTGATAGCTCAGTAAAACCTTTATCAAAAATCTTTTTTGTAAAATTAACTAAATTTTTATATCCGTTTACATCTTTTTCGTTAATCTTTTTTATTTGATTAACCATTTCTTCTTCATCACCAGAATAATCAAACTTAAAACCATCTTCAAAAACAAATTGATACCAGGTTTTTAAAGATTTTATTTCTAAATAATCTTTTGAATTCTTATTAAAAAGCTGAAATAATTCGTCAATCAAGTAAGGTGCTGTTATCACAGTTGGACCACCATCAAATGTAAACCCATTTTTTTTAAAAACTCTTGCCCGTCCACCTAAATCTTCATGTTTTTCAACCAAGGTTACATTATGGCCTTTAGCTTTTAACCTTAATGCTGCAGCCATACCACCAAAACCTGATCCTATCACTATCGAATTCATAATTTGGATTTTATATTATTTTGAGAAAATGTAACGTAATTTAGTTATGAATTAATTTTTTTTAATTCAGTCTTTGCTTCTTCAAGATTTTTTTCAAACAGATTATCTAATTTAGATTTATCAACTGTAGTTGTTATAATTTTTTTCACTGACTCCAGTGCAATTTTGACAGAAGTATCTTTGATTTCTTTAATTGCTCCCTCTTTCATTTGATTAATTTTTGTTTGAGTTAAATTCTTCTTTATTTCAGAAGATTTATGAAATTTTTCATTCATACTTATAACAAGTTGCTCGGATTCAGTTTTAGCCTGATCGAGAATTTTTTTGGACTCTCCTTCAACAGAATTGAGTTTAGCCTGAGCTACATCTAAAAGTTTTTTAGACTCAACTCTTAACTTTTCACTTTCATCTATTTCTCTTTTTATATCTCCTATCATTTTTATTAGGAGATTATTTATATTCTGAGGTATTTTAAAATATACCAATAGACCTATAAAAATAAAAAAAGATATTGCTACCCAAAAAGTTGCATCAAACATCTTTTCTCTCTTTGTTTATTTTTGATTGGTCTTCTACAATTGCTGCTATGCTACTACTATTTACTTCTTCACCAATTAGTTCTTTTATTAACTCAGCTGATGTTTCAGCTGCAATTTTATTTATTTTTTCTCCTGATTTATTCTTTAGATCAGATAATTCCTTTTCTACTTCACCTATTTCTTCATCAAGATCTTTATCTAATGCAGCTCTTTTTTTATTGATATCATCCAAAATCTTTTCTCTAGCCTGATTAAAGTAACTTTTAGCTTTAAGTTTACTGTCTAAAATAATCTTTTCATATTCGTCAATTTTTTTTTGACTTTCCTCTTTTTGTTTATCTGCTGTCTCAATATTTTCAAGTATTTGTGACTTTCTAGTTTCCAAGTTATCGCTAATCTTAGGCAATATAACTTTAGTCAAAACAATAAAAAGTATTCCAAATGTGATGATAAGCCAGAAGATTTGAGAAATCCAAAACTCTGGATTTAGTTGAGGCATACCACCACTTTCAGCGGCAAATACTATATTAAAACATGCAAAGCATGTAACGAATAATAAAATAACTATTTTTTTTAACATTAACTAAAATGCAAATAAAATAATCAACGCAACTACTAGTCCAAACAATCCTGTTGCTTCAGCTAAAGCAAATCCTAATAACAAGTTAGGGAATTGTTTTTGAGCTGCAGATGGATTTCTCATAGCACCAGATAAGTAATTACCAAAGATAATTCCTATACCAACTCCCGCACCTGCTAGTGCGATAGCTGCTAATCCTGCTCCTATCATTTTTGCTGCTTCTAATTCCATTTTTCCTCCTTTTTTTTATTAATGGTGTAGATTTAATGCATCATTTAAATAAATGCATGTTAAAATTGCAAATACATACGCTTGAAGAAAAGCAACTAGTATCTCTAAACCCGTAAGTGCAACCGAAAAACTAAGTGGAAGCCATCCACCTACAATTCCTAAGCTTATAACAAAGCCTCCAAATACCTTCATCATTGTGTGACCTGCCATCATATTTGCAAATAGTCTGACCGATAGGCTGATTGGCCTACTTAAATACGAAATTATTTCAATAACTACAATTAATGGAAGCAGAACCATTGGAACTCCACTTGGCACAAACAATTTCAAATATCCCAATCCGTGTTTCATAAATCCAATAATTGTTACTCCAATGAAAATAAATGCTGCCAATACAAATGTAACTATAATATGGCTTGTGACTGTAAATGCGTAAGGTATCATTCCAAACATGTTACAAAAAAGTACAAACATAAAAAGTGAGAAAATAAACGAAAAGTACGGTTTTGCTTTTGATCCTGCTGTGTCACTAATCATTTTGGCAACAAAGGAATAACTTAATTCTGATAATAATTGTAATTTATCAGGTATTAGGGTTTTTTTCTTTGCACCTAGATTAAAAATTATCAAAATGGCTAAAGAACTAATAACCATAAATAAACTTGCGTTAGTGAAAGAAATGTCGACTGATCCTAATTTAATTTCTGGACCAATTCGATAAACATTGAATTGGTACATTGGATTTGATGCCATTATATTCTCTTATTTATTTTTGCATTTTTTTTGCTGATTTAATTACATTCATTATTCCTGCAATTACTCCTACAAAAAAAAATATTAAAATTAACCATGGCTTAGTACCAAACCAATTGTCTAAAATAAACCCAATAATTGTCCCAACAGCTACTGCAGCAACTAATTCTGTGCTCATTTTAAAAGCGTGACCCATCCCTGATGTTGATGGGTCTTTATTTTCAGAATATTTAGATTTTGCTTTGTTTTTTGCACTTTTAAGGCGAGTTTTAAAATCTTCCTCTTCCATTAGCCTAGGCTACCATGCTCTCAGCTTTTTGAAGGTCAACAGCAACTAGTTGACTTATTCCTTTCTCTGGCATTGTGACCCCGTATAATCTATCCATTTTTGACATAGTTAATGCGTGGTGGGTCACTATTATAAATCTTGTAGAAGTAATCTTTGTCAGTTCATTTAATAGATTACAAAATCTTGTTACATTTGCATCATCTAGTGGTGCATCGACTTCGTCCAGAACGCAAATAGGGGACGGGTTAGTAAGAAATACCGCAAATATAAGTGATAATGCTGTCAAAGCTTGTTCACCACCAGAAAGTAAAGTAATTGACTGCAGTCTTTTTCCTGGAGGACTGACCAGCATTTCTAAACCAGCATCTAGTGGATCATCAGAGTCCACGAGTTCTAATTTTGCGCTTCCTCCATTAAACAATTTTGTATACACCTCATTAAATTTTCTATTCACTCTTTCAAAAGCATCTAACAATCTTTCTCGACCTTTTTGATTAAGTTCTGTTATGCTTTCCTTCAATTTTAATATTGCTGTAACAAGATCTTGTCTATCTTGTTCCATTTTTTTTATTTCAGTTTTATATTTTTCAGTTTCATCATCTGCTCTTAAGTTAACAGATCCAAGCTTCTCTCTTTCCCTCTTTTTTTCATCTAGTAACTCTTCTTGAGTAACTAAGTCAGGAAATTCATCATATTTTTCAAGATTTGAATAATTAAGTATGTTGTCTTCTTCTATATTCAACTCTGTCATAACCCTTTCCAAAAGATCATTTCTTCTTTTATTTAAACCATCAATTGTAGCTCCTGAGCTAGCTTTCTTCTCTCTAATTTCTATTGAACTTTCTTTTGTATTATTTAATTGAACTCTAATTTCAGCAATATTGTTATCAATTTTTTCGACTAAAATTTCATTTTCATTTTTTTCATTTTCTGAAATTCTTAAGTTTTCAGAAATCTTCCCTTTTTTTTCTGCTTGAGATTGAGGTTGTTTTTCTAAACCATTCAATTTTTCTACAAGTTTATTTTTTCTAGTATTAAGTTCATTTACCATTTTTTCAGAATTTGTTAAAAGATTTTGCCAGCTTTCAAACTCTTGATCAATTATACTTATTCGTTCTTTTCTTTTAACAGACTCTTTTTTTATACTTTGGTTTTCACTATAAGTTTCAGCATAATCATCCTGTAATTTTTTTATTTGATCATTTTTTGATGTTAGAGTTGAAATCACATCATCATTCTCAACTTCTTTAACTTTTATAGTCAAATAGCACAAGTTTATAATACATTCATCTAAAATTTTTATTGTCTGATGATTTCTATTTTCTGAAATTAGTTTTTTAACCTCTTCGATTTGACTTTTTATGTTACTAATAATTTCATTATTTTTTTGCAAAGTTTCAGCACTGAAACTCTCTAATAATGCATCCATTCTATCTTGTTCACTTTTTAATTTTGATTTAGAGTTTTCAAGGTCTTGATTAGAAAGTTTTTCTGTTTCATAATATTTTGAATCTGTATCAATTAAGATATTTCTTTCTTCTTTTAATCTTTTTTCGTTTGAATTTGCGTCAATTACAATGCTTTTTTCTCTGTCTATGTCCTCATCTATAACTTTTATAGAACTTTTTATTGTATCTATTTCCTCATTTATTCTAGCACTTTCCTCATCTAAAGCTTTCAGCTCAAGGTTTAATCTCTGAATCTTAGACAAATTTTCAATATTTTTCTGTCTTATTGGCTCTACTCTTTCAAGTTCATTTTTAATTTTAGTTTCTAGTTCTTCAATTTGTTTAATAAATTCCTCTACTTTCCCATCAGCCTCATTATTTACTTCATTTTCTAAAGTGATTTCTTTATCAATTTCTCTAAGTCTTAAATAATAAAGTCCTGCCTCAACTTTTTTTATTTCCTCTGAAATTAATTTATACTTTGCAGCCTCTTCTGCTTGTTTTTCTAAATTTGCTAATTGTTTTTCTTGTTGTCTTCTAAGTTCGTCAGCTCTCTTTAAATTATTTTCTGCTGCTCCTAATCTAATTTCTGCTTCATGTCTTCTAACATGCAAACCTGCAATCCCAGCAGCTTCTTCAAGTATAGCCCTTCTATCTGATGGTTTTGCTGTAACCAACGCTCCAATTCTGCCTTGACTTATTAATGATGGTGAATGAGCCCCCGTAGACAGATCTGCAAAAAACATTTGAGCATCTTTTGCTCTAACTTCTTTGTTATTTATGTAAAACTTTGATCCTTTATCTTTCTCAATCTTTCTTCGAATTTCTATTTCCTCTAGGTCATTGTATTGGTGTGGTCCATCTTTATTCTCATTATTTAAACTTAAAACTACTTCAGCAATATTTTTTGATGGTTTATTTGATGTGCCTGAAAATATTACATCCTCCATTCCAGAGCCCCTCATACTTTTTGCTGAAGTTTCTCCCATGCACCATCTAAGAGACTCAACTATGTTTGACTTTCCACAACCGTTAGGACCAACAATTCCTGTAAGACCTTTTTCAATTAAAAAGTTAGTTTTCTCTGCAAAAGACTTAAAGCCATTTAATTGGATTTTTTTAAACTCCATTCAATGAGTTATATCAGTTTTTCTATATATTTTTTTAACTTTTTATAGTTGGATGTATTTTCGAACTTTTCACCATTGATTATAAGTGTTGGTGTAGCCTCTATTTTGTAGTTTTTAGCTCCATTGATTCGGTCTTCTAAAATAAAGTCTTCTATTTCAGAGTTTGCTATACACTTTTCAAAATCTAATTTAAAACCTGATTCTTTTACTACATCTTTAAGATTTTTATTAAGATCGTCAATTGTACTACCTCTTACCCAGCTACTTTGATTTTTATACAAATGATGAAGTATCTCTGAATTTCCATCATTTTTACAATGAGCTATTTTTGATGCATTAAATGCAGCCATATCTAATGGAAAATTTCTAAATTCGATTAAAATTAAACCTTTGTCTATAAAATCAGTTTTTAAGCTAGGATAAACATTTTTATGGAAATCTGCACAATGACTACATGTTAAAGATTCAAAAACTATCAGTTTTACTTTTGCATCGACATTGCCCTCAG
>CACGVB010000019.1 GCA_902576395.1 uncultured Pelagibacteraceae bacterium | reverse complement strand
GAAAAAGAAAAAAGAAAAAAAATTGAAAAACAGGTAGAAAACGACTTAGTTGTTAAAGAATTTGTTACAAAAACAAAACCAATCAAAGATGATAAAGCAATCCAAGCTTCTGAATATGAAAAAAAAGAATTAGATGTGGATTTAATTAAAGGCTTAATTGCTAAGCAATACGAAAATGTTGGAGAAGTAAAAAAAAAATCTGATGGAATCACTCAATCTGAGGATAAATCAATGAGATTAACAAAATTATCTGTTACAACAGAATATTCTATTCAGATGCAGTATAAAGATTGTTGGTCACCCCCTATTGGAGGCGAATATAAAAAAGATGATTATTTAGTTACAGTCAAACTTGGTTTAGAAAAAAATGGAAGAGTTAAAAGTAGAGAAATTTTGGAGAGAAATAGAATGGGTACAGACGGTAAATATAGAATTTTTGCTGAGACTGTTGATCGCGCAGTATTAAAGTGTAATCCTCTTAAAAATCTACCAATTAAAACCTATGAAGATTGGAGCACTATGATATTAAGGTTTAATCCAGAAGGTATGATGGTGGGGCAATGAAAAAAAATTTATTTTTGATAATTCTTTTTTACGTTATTTTAAAACCAAGTATTAGTTTTTCACTTGTAGAAATTGATATTACTAGAGGTAATCTTGATCCAATGCCTATTTCGGTGTCACCTTTTTTTTCTGACAGAATTACTGATGAAAATATTAAAAAAAATTTAAATATTGAAAACTTAGGGCTAGAAATATCAAGAGTAATTGAGAACAATCTGGAAAAAACTGGTTTATTTGATGCAATTGAAAAAGAGGCATTTTTGCAAAAACCGGATATTGCTCATTTAAAACCACGGTTTGAAGATTGGGCTTTGATTAAATCACAAGTTTTGATCACTGGTAAAGTAACATCCAAAATAATAAATGAGAAAGATTATATAAATGTAGAATTCAAACTTTGGGATGTTTTAGGTGCAAAAATGGTTGATGGTTTTTCTTTAACAACAACGCCACGTTCTTGGAGAAGGGTTGGTCATAAAATTTCTGACAAGGTTTATCAACGCTTAACAGGAGAAAGTGGTTATTTTGATACTAGAATAATATATGTAGCGGAGGAAGGACCTAAAACTCAAAGAATAAAAAAATTAGCTTTGATGGACCAAGATGGTTTTAATACGAAGTATATAACATTAGGAAGTGAATTAGTTTTAACTCCAAGATTTAATCCAGCTAACGATAAAGAAATAACTTATATGTCTTACTTTAGAAATATGCCCAGGGTTTATATTGTAAATCTTCAAACTGGTAAGCAGAAAGTAGTAGGTGATTTTAGAGGTATGACATTTGCCCCAAGATTTTCTCCTGATGGAAAAAAACTTATAATGAGTCTAGCAAAAGATGGTAATTCGGAGATATGGGTCAGAAATTTAGAGACAAACATACAAGAAAAATTAACCGATCATCCTTCTATTGATACCTCGCCATCTTACTCACCTGACGGCAAATTTATTACATTTAATTCTGATAGGAGTGGTTATCAGCAAATTTATGTAATGAGAAGTGATGGATCAAAAGTTAAAAGAATATCATTTGGAAAAGGAATTTATGGTACGCCAGTTTGGTCACCAAGAGGAGATTTAATAGCGTTTACAAAACTACATAAAGGTAAATTTTTTATTGGAGTTATGAGAACTGATGGAACAGGGGAAAGATTGCTTACAGAAAATTTTTATCAAGAGGCACCTTCGTGGTCTCCAAATGGAAGAATAATCATATTTTACAGAGAAACAAAAACTGACGATAAAGGTCAGGGATTTTCAGCAAAATTATGGTCAATTGATCTAACTGGATACAACGAGAGGTTGGTATCAACTGAGACTGATGCTTCAGACCCATCATGGTCTTCTTTGTTAGGAAATTAAAGAAAATTTACTATTTTGCTAAATTAGGTTGATTTTTCTGGACAAAACATCTAATTACATGATTAAGTTCATAATATTCTATTTAAGGAGCAAAAATGAATCTAAGCAAAATTTTAAAAAACGTATTTCTTGTTGTTATATTTGGTTTAATTGTTACTGCATGTGCAACTAAGAAATCTGTAAAAACAACAACAGAGTCGACTACTACTACTAAAGCAGCTGAGACTCAAAAAGCAGATCCAATTGAAAAATTAGATGCGTTAATGCAGGGCGATGTTTACATAGGCTCTGATACTGTAGGAGAATTAGCTAGTGGAGTCCCTGACCGAGTGTTCTTTGCTACAAATGAGACAATATTAACTACAGCTTCTAGAGAGACTTTGAGAAAGCAAGCTGCTTGGTTAAGACAGAATCCTGATGTCACTGTCGTAGTAGAAGGTCACGCGGATGAGAGAGGCACAAGAGAGTACAACTTAGCTTTAGGTGAGAGAAGAGCTAATGCAGCAAAAGACTATTTGATGACTTATGGTGTTTCCTCTGATCGAATTAAAGTTTTAAGTTATGGAAAAGAGAGACCTGTGGACTCAGGCTCAAATCCACTTTCATGGTCGAAAAATAGAAGATCTGTAACAGTCAAAGCAAATTAAATATAAATTTAAAAAAGACCCTTACTTTAAATAAGTATGGGTCTTCTTTTTGCCATTATTATAACTACAAATGTTTTTATGAGATTATTAATTAAGTTAATTTTTATTAACTTTGTTTCATTTTTACTTTTTTCAACAAGCATTTCATTTTCTCAAGATCAACAAATACAAGAAATTTTAGAAAATATTCAAAAAGATTTAAGAACTCTAGAAAGAGCAGTTTACTCTCAATCATTTTCCGAAAATTCAGATGCAAATACAACTCAAAAAGCATCAACTAAGGAGTCAGAGCAGGCGTTAACAAAACATTTGTTGAAATTAAGCGAAATAGAAACACAGTTCCAGGAATTAACAAATAAATTTGAAGAAATAAATTTTAAATTAGATAAACTGTCTAATAAACTTTCTAAAGTTCAACAAGATAATCAATTAAGATTTGAGCAAATTGAGCAAGCTTCTATTGTGAATACAAATAATAAGTCACTCACTTCTTTGCCCAAAACTGAGCAAAAACTTGTAAATGAAGAGATGCCTCAAAAAAAAATACTTCCTGGATCCTCTGAACCACAATCATTAGGACAAATATCTTATAAAGATATGACTACTAATGATGATACTCAATTAATAGAGACAGTAGAACAAACAGAAGCAATAATTTCAGAAGTTTTTAATTCTGAGGAAAAATTATTGCCTGACGCTAGTCCAAAAGAGCAATATCAATTTGCTAGAAATTTTTTAAAAGTTGGAGATTATGCTAATGCTGAGAAGGCATTTAGAGAATTTGTACTGATTAATCCTGATAATGAATTGTCAGGCAACGCACAATACTGGTATGCAGAAACCTATAGAATAAGACAAATGTACACTGATGCAGCTACTGCATATTTGGAAGGTTATCAAAAGTATCCAAAAAGTAAGATTGCTCCTGAAAATTTATTGAAACTAGGGGTATCGTTGGTTCAGATGGGAGAAAAAGATCAAGGATGCTTGATGATTGCTGGAGTTAAAAAACAATATCCTGACGCAACTCAATCTGTACTTCAAAAAGCAAAGTATTATGAAGAAAAAGAATTTGAGTGTAAAAAAGAAAATTCATAATTTTTATTCCAAAAAATTAAAAGATCCAAGAATAAAAAAAATTTACTTAAATTTTAAAAAAAAAATATCTAGCCATGTCCCAAACAGTTTTTGTGTAGCTGTTTCAGGTGGAGCAGACAGTATGGCACTGTCATTCTTAGCTAAATGTTATTCTTTAGAAAATAATAAAAAAGTTTATTTTTTTATCGTAGATCACAAACTAAGAAAAAATTCTACTTTCGAGGCTAATTTAGTAAAAAAAAAACTGAAATTATTTCAAATTTCTAGCAGTATACTTACTATTAAAAAATTAAATAAAAAAATAAACCTTCAATCTTTTGCTAGAGATAATAGATATAAATTAATTATCAATCAAAGTCTTGCTAAAAAAACCAATATGATTTTAACGGCACATCATACAGATGATTTGATTGAAAACTTTTTTATAAGATTACTAAGAGGTTCAGGTTTAAAAGGTTTAATTTCATTTAGTAATATTAAATCCAAAGTAACACTTGATGATAAAGTTTTTATTTTTAGACCTTTAATGGATACGTCAAAAAAAGATCTTATATATCTCTCACAAAATACATTTAATTTCAATATCAACGATCCTTCAAATTTAGATGATAAATTTTTAAGAGTAAAAGTGAGGAAATTAATTTCAAATTTAGAAAAGGATGGATTAACATTTAATAAATTTAAATTATCTCTAAAAAATCTAAGCAAAAGTAATATTGCTATAGATTATTATGTTCAGAAAAATATTAATGATAATTCTAATTACTTAAAATTGACAAATTCAATTATTTTAAAAGACGATTTTCTTAAACAACCAGATGAAATTGTCTTTAGATCATTTTCAGAACTGATACAAAAAATAGGAAAAAAAGAAACTTTTGCCAGGGGTGCAAAAGTTGATAACTTGCTTAAATTTTTAAGATCTACTAATAATTACTCAAAAAAAACACTTTCAGGATGTATAATTCAAAAACTTGAGAATTCAGTCATTATTTCTTCAGAAAACAGATAGAATACCTCCAAATTGGCACAAATTGACACTTGTTAAATTGATAATAACTCTTAATTTATACATATGAATTTTAGAAACTTAGCTATGTGGGCAGTAATAGTAATCTTGACTATCGGCCTATACAATATGTTCAAGAATCCACAAGGTTCAGTTAATCAAAAAAATAACATTATATTTTCAGAATTTTTAACACAAGTAGATAATGGAAGAGTTGTTCAAGTAGAAATTCAAGGTAAAAACATAAAGGGTGTAATGTCTAATGGAGAGATGTTTAATACTTATGCACCTGATGATCCAAATCTTATTCAAAAACTAAGTGATAAAGGAGTTAGTATATCAGCGAGTCCATTAGAAGAAAAAATGCCTTCATTATTTGGAATACTTTTATCATGGTTTCCTATGCTACTTTTAATTGCTGTATGGATATTCTTCATGAGACAGATGCAAGGCGGAAAAGGTGGAGCAATGGGTTTCGGAAAATCAAAAGCTAAAATGATGAATGAATTAAAAGGTAAGGTTACTTTCAATGATGTGGCTGGGGTAGAAGAAGCCAAAGAAGAAGTTGAGGAAGTTGTAGAATTTTTAAAAGACCCCAAAAAATTTAGTAGACTAGGTGGAAAAATACCTCGTGGATGTCTTTTAGTCGGACCCCCTGGAACAGGCAAAACTTTACTGGCAAGAGCGATAGCTGGTGAGGCTGGAGTACCTTTCTTTACAATATCAGGGTCAGACTTTGTAGAAATGTTTGTTGGTGTTGGAGCTTCAAGAGTAAGAGATATGTTTGAGCAAGGTAAAAAGCACTCACCATGTATAATATTTATTGACGAGATTGATGCTGTGGGAAGAAGTAGAGGTGCAGGTTTAGGTGGAGGTAACGATGAAAGAGAACAAACACTTAATCAATTACTAGTAGAAATGGACGGGTTTGATACAAATGAAGGTGTAATAATAATTGCAGCAACTAACAGACCAGATGTACTTGATCCAGCTTTATTAAGACCCGGGAGATTTGACAGACAGGTAGTAGTTTCTAATCCTGACTTACTTGGAAGAGAAAAAATATTAAAAGTACATGCTAAGAAAATATCAATGGCACCAGATGTCAATTTAAGAACTATTGCAAGAGGAACTCCAGGATTTTCTGGTGCAGATTTGGCGAATTTAGTAAACGAAGCTGCATTATTAGCAGCAAGAAAAAACAAAAGAATAGTTACCTATATGGAATTCGAAGAAGCAAAAGATAAAGTAATGATGGGATCTGAGAGAAGATCAATGGTAATGAGTGAGGAAGAGAAGAAATTGACAGCATATCATGAGGCCGGCCATGCCATTGTTACTATAAATGAAAAGGCAGCGTATCCTATACATAAAGCAACAATTATTCCAAGAGGAAGAGCGTTAGGAATGGTAATGCAACTTCCTGAGAGAGATGAGGTATCTCAAACAAGAGAACAACTTCACGCACAAATGGCAATAGCAATGGGAGGTAGGGTTGCTGAAGAAATTATATTTGGAGATGATAAGGTAACTACTGGTGCTGCTAGCGACATAGAGCAAGCTACAAAAAGAGCAAGAGCTATGGTAATGAGAGCAGGATTAAGCAAAGAACTTGGCCCAGTTGCTTATGGTGAAAATGAGGAAGAGGTTTTCCTTGGAAGATCAGTTGCAAGACAACAAAATATGTCTGAAGAAACTGCAAGAAAAGTAGATACTGAGATAAGAAAATTTGTTGATCAAGGTTATGATAGAGCAAAAAAAGTTTTAACTGATAAGATTGATGACTTGCATAAATTAGCCAAAGCTTTACTTACTTATGAAACATTGACGGGTCAGGAAATCGAAGACATAGTAAACAAAAATTTATATCCAAAAAATAAAGAAGATTTAAAAGTAGAAGAAGATGATCAAGGTTCTGCTTTAGGTTCAATGGGACTAAAACCAAAGATTGTTCATTAAAATTTAATGCAAAAATATTACACAAGAGCGTGTAATTTTTATTATAATAAAACATCCAGAGAAAAGGTTAAAAAAAAAAATTCACTTCCAGTTGGTGGCAACAAATCACTTTCATTTGATACTATTGAAATCATTACCAGGACTCACAAAAAAAAAATAAATATAAGAAATATTAAAAATCTTCCATTAAAAGTTAAAAAAAAAGTTTTAATTGATATAGATAATATATCAAAGGCTAAAAAAATTCCTAAATTAAAATTTGATAATTTACCAATATTAATGGGTATTTTAAATATTACGCCAGATAGTTTTTCTGATGGTGGAAAATTTAATAATAAATTCTCCGCAAGAAAACAGATTAATAAATTAATTTTTGATGGAGCCAAGGTAATTGATGTAGGTGGTGAGTCCACAAGACCAGGCTCAAAAGAAATTCTTCAAACAAAGGAGTGGCAGAGAGTAAAAAAAGTTATGAATTATCTAAAATCTAAAAGTTTTTTTGTTTCTTTAGATACACGAAAAAGTTTTGTGATGAAAAAAGCTTCAAAATATAAACTAGACTTAATTAATGATGTATCTGGCCTAAGTTATGACAAGGAGACAATTAATTTTTTAAAAAAAACAAAGTTACCATTCGTTCTACATCATCTGAAAGGTAACATAGAAACGATGCAAAAAAATCCCAGTTACAATAATGTTTTATTAGATATATATGACTATTTTGAAGATAAGATTAGATTAATTAGAAAAAATGGAATTAAACATAATCACATCATCTTAGATCCTGGAGTAGGATTTGGTAAAAATATGAAACATAATATTACCCTAATCAATAATGTTTCTATTTTTCATTCTTTAGGATTACCAGTAATGTTAGGAATTTCCAGAAAGAGATTTATAAAAGATATATCTGGAAATAATGATAGCAAAGAAAGAATAGGTGGAACTGTGTCTTCAAGTATCTTTAGCATGTTACAAGGAGTACAAATTCTTAGGATCCATGATGTTAATGAAGTTAACCAAGGAATTAAAGTTTTTAAAAAACTAAATTTTAATTAATGACAAAAAAATATTTTGGTACAGATGGAATAAGAGGAAAGGTAAATGGAAATAAAATAAATGGTGATATGTTTTTTAAGTTTGGCTTAGCTGTTGGTACATATTTTAATAATAAAAAAAAAACTAAACAGGTAGCAATAATTGCCAAAGATACTAGGTTATCAGGATATACACTAGAGCCAGCATTAGTGTCAGGTTTAACATCAGCTGGAATGCATGTTCTTACTTTTGGGCCATTACCAACAAATGGTCTTGCAATGCTTACAAAAAAAATGAGAGCTAATATGGGCATCATGATCACTGCATCGCATAATCCTTTTTATGATAATGGTTTAAAATTATTTGGACCAAATGGCTTAAAATTGTCTGACAACATTGAAAAGAAAATAGAAAAACTAATTGATTCTAAAGTCTCAAAAAAATTATCAAATCCTAAAATATTAGGTAGGGTTAAAAGATTAGAGGATGGATCAAATAGATATCTTGAAATATTAAAAAAAAATTTTCCCAAACAATTTAATTTAAGAGGTTTAAGAATTACCATTGATTGTGCTAATGGAGCTGCATATAAAACAGGACCTCAATTGTTTAGATCATTGGGTGCTGTAGTCCATGAGATTGGTACTTCTCCAAATGGATTTAATATAAATAAAAAATGTGGTTCTACATTTCCAAATAAAATTAGATATCATACAAAAAAAAATAAATCACATATTGGAATTGCATTGGACGGTGATGCAGATAGAATTATAGTTTGTGATGAAAAAGGGAACATTATTGATGGAGATAAAATAATAGCTATGCTAGCAACAAGATGGAAAAGAAAAAAAATTTTAAAAGGAGGTGTTGTGGGAACACTAATGACAAATTATGGATTACAAAAATATTTTTATAAAAATAAGATAAAATTTATAAGATCTAAAGTTGGTGATAGATACGTAAAAGAAGCAATGCAGAAAAGTAAATTTAATTTGGGAGGAGAGCAATCTGGCCATATAATCCTTGGGAAATTTGCAACCACAGGTGATGGTTTATTGGTGGCACTAGAAATTCTCTTTTCTATGCGTAAAGGAAAAAAGGCAAGTGAAATATTTAAATATTTTAAACCAACTCCTCAATTATTAGAAAATGTTGAAGTAAAAAATAAATCAATAATTAATAATCTTAAGTGTAAAAATGCAATTAAAAAAGCAAATAGTTTAATAAAAGGAAAAGGTAGAATGTTAGTTAGAAAGTCTGGAACTGAACCAGTAATAAGAATAATGTGTGAAACTGAAGATAAAGTCATGCTTTCAAAATGTGTTAATATTGTAAAAAAATCAATTATCTAATTTGAGAATAAAATCAAAAATTTTAATTATTGCTGGCTCAGATTCTTCTGGAGGTGCAGGCATACAAGCAGACATTAAAACTGTTACTTCTCTTGGTTCATATGCCATGACAGCTATAACTGCAATAACGTCACAAAATACGACAGGTGTTCAATCAATTCTTCCAGTGAATAGTAAAGAAATTTCTAATCAAATTGAATTTACAGCAAAAGACATAAAACCAGATGCTGTCAAAATAGGAATGCTTCATTCAAAAGAAGTTATAAATTCAGTAATAAAATCATTAAAAAAGATTAAAGCAAAAAAAATAATATTAGATCCTGTGATGGTGGCAAAGGGTGGAAAAAAATTAATTAATGATCCAGCTATTAAAATTTTAAAAAATAAACTTTTGTCCAAAGCTGATTTAATTACACCAAACATACCTGAAGCTGAGGTTTTAACAAATTCAAAAATATCAACTATCGAGGATGTAATTTTAGCAGGCACCCATCTAATTGATTTGGGTGCAAAAAATGTTCTTATTAAAGGGGGTCATTTAAATTATAAAAATATTCAAGATGTATTTATGAATAAAAAAGAAATCACAATCTTTAAAAATAAGAAAATTAATACAAAAAATAGCCATGGCACTGGTTGCACTCTTTCTAGCGCTATAACTACCTACTTTTCATGTGGAAAAACTTTAAAGAAATCTTGTGAAATGGCAATTAAATATGTAAATCATTCATTAAAAACGCAACCAAACTTAGGGAAAGGCCACGGTCCTGTAAACCATTTAAATAGTATACAAATTAAAAAAAATTTTAGATGAAAAATGTAGTTGTAGTCGGTTCACAGTGGGGAGATGAAGGAAAAGGTAAAATTGTTGACTGGCTCTCTAGCGAGGCTGACGTAATAGTAAGATTTCAAGGTGGACATAATGCTGGTCATACTCTTGTTATAGATGGTGTAGTTTATAAATTAAGACTGTTGCCATCAGGAATAGTTAGAAAAAATAAAGTATCTATAATTGGAAATGGAGTAGTGGTTGATCCATGGGCACTTCTAGATGAGATTGATGAAATTAAATCTAAAAGTGTAGAAGTTAACTCTGATAATTTGATTTTATCTGAGGCAGCCACTCTTATCTTGTCATTTCATAAAGAAATGGATGAAATCAGAGAAGATGCAGCAGGAAAATCCAAAATAGGTACTACAAGAAGAGGAATAGGACCAGCGTATGAAGATAAGATTGGCAGAAGATCGATAAGAGTAATGGATCTTTCATCAGAAAAAAATTTAGATAAAAGGTTAGATGTAGTTTTAAATCATCATAATGCCATAAGAAAAGGTCTAGGAAAAACTGAATTTAAAAAAAAACAATTAAAAAAAGATTTGTTAAATATTGCTCCACAATTGCTTAAATTTTCACAGCCAGTATGGAAAAAAATAGATGAATTTAAATCTCAAAATAAAAAAATATTATTTGAAGGTGCACAAGGAGTTCTTTTAGACGTTGACCATGGAACCTATCCGTTTGTAACATCATCTAATACTGTTGCCTCGTCTGCAGCAACTGGCTCAGGCTGTGGCATAAACTCTATTAATTATGTTTTAGGCATTGCAAAAGCGTATACCACACGAGTTGGAGAAGGTCCTTTTCCAACAGAATTAACGGATGAGATTGGTGAATTACTTGGTACAAGAGGAAAAGAATTTGGAACTGTCACAAGTCGAAAAAGAAGATGTGGTTGGTTTGATGGAGTTCTTGTGAGACAAACTCTTAAAATTTCAGGGATTGACGGAATTGCACTAACCAAATTAGATGTATTAGACGAACTAGACGAAATTAAAATGTGTATTGGTTACGAGATAAATGGTAAAAAATTTGACTACCTTCCAGCTTCAGTGGACGACCAATTTATGGTTAAACCAATATACAAATCCTTTGAAGGGTGGAAATCTTCAACAGTAGGTATAAAGAAATTTGAAAAATTGCCTGAAAAAGCAAAAAATTATATAAAAGAATTAGAAAAATTTGTTGAGACTAAAATTTCAAGTATTTCCACTAGTCCAGAAAGAAATGACACAATTTTGATTCAAGATCCTTTTAAAATCTAATTTGCTGGTAACAAATTTTTTGACTTAGCAGAATTAAGCATATGCTTTTGTAGTTTTTCAAAAGCTTTATTTTCTATTTGTCTTACTCTTTCCCTACTTATTTTATACTTTTTACTTAGTTCATCTAAAGTTACAGGTTCATCTGTCAATCTTCTAGAGTATAAAATTTTTTTTTCTCGTTCATTTAATATCTTAATTGAATCCTGAAGTAGATCTTTTCTTTGCTCCATTTCATCACTTTGAGCAATCTTTAATTCATGATCCATTTCATTATCAACCACCCAGTCTTGCCACTCATCTCCATCTTCACCTATTGGTGCATTTAAAGATTGTTCTTTTCCTGAAAGTCTTCTATTCATTGAAACAACTTCACTCTCACTTACTGAAAGTCTTTTAGCTATATCCTGAACATGTTCTTTTCTTAGATCTCCCTCTGACCGTGGAGCTATTTGGTTTTTAATTTTTTTTAGGTTAAAAAAAAGTTTTTTCTGGGCTGTTGTTGTTCCTATTTTTACTAAACTCCATGATCTCAATATATATTCTTGTATAGAAGCTTTGATCCACCACATTGCATAAGTTGCAAGTCTAAAACCTTTTTCTGGCTCAAATTTTTTTACAGCCTGCATTAATCCCACATTACCCTCAGATATCATCTCATTAAGAGGTAAACCGTAACCTTTGTAACCCATTGCTATCTTTGCAACTAGTCTCAAATGGCTAGTAACAAGTTTTTCAGCGGATTTAACGTTTCCAGTTGATTGCCAGTTTTTAGCTAACATATACTCTTCCTCAGCTGCAAGCATTGGAAATTTCTTAATTTGAGCAAGATAAGCAGCTAATCCACCTTCATTTGAAAGTGCTGGTAAGTTGTAAGTATTTTTATTCATTCGAAGTATTTATTTAATAAATAATTAAATTTTTACAATGATTTTATTACTTGATTTTTCTTAGTTTTTTTAAAATCTGTTCTAAATCTGATGGTAAATTTGATGTAAATTCAAGTCTTGTATCATTACTAGGATGATTAAAGCCGATAGTTTTCGCATGTAAAAATTGTCTATTAAGATTGATCATACTATCCTCAAGCTCACTATCAATACCTACAAATTTTTTAAATTTTTTTTTATATTTCTTATCACCTAAAATATTATTACCTTTGTAAGACAAATGAACTCTGATTTGATGCGTTCTTCCAGTTTCTAATTTACATTCAAGAAGACTAAATGTTGGAATTTTTTTATCTTCAAATATCTCTAAAGTTTTATAATTGGTCACAGCCTTTTTGCCTTTCTTAGATGAAACTTCCATCATTTGTCTGTTTCTTGAACTTCGAGTTATAAAAGTCTCTATTTTTCCATTTTGAGGTCTTATTTTACCCCAGACTAGAGCTTGGTAAACTCGTGTAATAGAATGATCAGAAAATTGTTTTGACAAATTTTCGTGTGAAATATTATTTTTGGCAATAACTATTAATCCAGATGTATCTTTGTCAATCCTGTGCACAATTCCAGGCCTTAATTCGTTTCCAATATTTGATAAATTTTTGTTATCATAATCTATCAATGCATTTACAATTGTATTATTATAATTTCCTGGCCCAGGATGCATAGAAATTCCTGCAGATTTATTGATAACTATTAAATCTTTGTCTTCATGAATAATATCAAGTGGATATTTAAATGGCTCAAGAGTCTCTTTTTTTGGTTCTGAAATCTCAAAATAAATTTCATCATTCAATTTAATTTTCTTAGAGGGGTCGTTAATAACAATATTATTAATTTTTAATTTATTTTCTAAAATTAAACTTTTTACTCTTGACCTACTTAATTTGTCATCCTGATTGGATAATAGAATGTCTATTCTTAAATTTTTTTCTTTATTTTTAACTTTTATATTTATAAAACTTTTCATTTTGATATAAATATACAATATGCGCTTGTAGCTCAACTGGATAGAGCGCCAGATTTCGGCTCTGGAGGTTCAGGGTTCGACTCCTTGCGGGCGCACCATTATTCACCCATATTAATTAAAGTCCCCTTATTTTTTGCTGCATTGAAAGAATAATAAAACAAAACAATTGAAAGAGAGAAATAAAAAGCATTCCACATAAACGCATAGTAAACATTTTGAATATTAACTGTTTGGTTAATTAAAATATTTCTAGCCTCTTCAAATATGTAAACTAATGGCAGAACATATGCTACTTTTTGAAATATTTCTGGAAGAGTTTCTATTGGATAATAAATGCATCCAAAAGGTGCCAGTAAAAACATTGTTGACCATGCTATATTTTCAAATGATGGACCAAATCTAAGCAGACCTGAAGAAACTAAAATACCAAGTGTGATCCCAAAAATATAAAGACTTAAAAAAAGAAAAAATAAAAATATTCCTAAATCTAAAATTGAAATTCCAAACAATGGGGATGTAAGTAAAATTGCTGGAACAAGGCCAATTAGTGATCTAATTAAAGCAGTTATAACAAGTGAGGTTAAAATCTCACCAATTCTCATTGGTGCTATGAAAAGATTAGTAAAATTTCTACTCCAAATTTCTTCCAAAAAAAGCATATTGAAACCAATACTTGTCCTAAACAAAAAATCATAAAGAATTGCACACGTAAGGATTACACCAACTGCATTATTGTAATAAGTTGTGTGCGATGCAAAAAAATTAGATATAAATCCCCATAATGTAATTTGAATAGATGGCCAGTAAACTAGATCTAATATTCTAGGAAATGATCTAGTGATTAGATAAAAATGCCTTAAAAACAAACCGTATATTCTAGTTATACTCACTTTTACTCCTTGATAGTTTTAAAAAAACTTCCTCTAAATTTGTTCTTCCATGTTTTGTAATTAAATCTTCAGGTTTACCTTGGTCTATTATTTCTCCATTTTTCATCATTAATACAGATTTACATAAACGTGTGACTTCATTCATGTTATGAGAAGCTAAAAGTATCGAAATTTTTTTTTCTTTTTTATAATCTTCTAAAAATGTTCTAACAAAATCTCCTACTTCTGGGTCTAAAGAAGCAGTTGGTTCATCAAGTAGCAGAACTTTTGGTTCATTAACTAGGGCTTTGGCTAAACTTACTCTATTTTTTTGACCTGATGAAAGTTCCCCGGTAATACTGTTTAATAATTCACCTATTCTTAGCTTTTCCGACAAATACTCAATTCGTTCCTTAATATTTTTAACTTTATAAAGTTTAGAATAAACATATAAATTCTGTTTCACAGTTAGTTTTTTTGGCAGTTCTATATATGGGGATATAAAATTAATTATTTCAAGAATTTGAATTCTATTTTCTTCAAGTTTAAGATTATTGATAAATATTTGACCACTTGTAGGTTTAAGCAAGCCTAGCAACATTCCAATAGTTGTTGTTTTTCCAGATCCATTAGGACCAAGTAAACCTAAAATTTCATCTTCCTCAACATTAAATGATATTCCTTTTACAGCTTCTTTTTTGCCATAATTTTTTTTTATATTTTGAACTTCAATTAAATTTTTCATTTTTTTGATGCTCTTAAAATTCTATCATTAATAGCTTCACCAATATTAATATTTGGTATTTTTTCAATAGCAATTTTTTTGTAACCTTTTTTTTTTATTATTCTTAACGTCTTATATAAATTTTTTGCAGCTTGCTTTAAATTACTTGTCTTACTTATATAAAAATAGTTTTTGTTTAATTTTTTTCTTTTTTTTATCAAAATATATGCTTCATTTTGATAATTTTTTTTGGCATTTAGTCTCACAGGTATTCCAGGTGAATAATGCAATTTACTAGTGCCAGGAACTTTTATTTTAATCTTTTTTTTATTCTTATTTTCTAACTGATTAGTTATCTTATAGATTAATTTACTATTTATTCCCCCTAATCTTAAAATATGAGGTTTTCCAATAAGATTTATAATCGTTGATTCTAAACCTATTTTTGAAGAACCACCATCTAAGATAAACTTTAATTTAGGACCAAATTCATCAACCACATCCTGTTTTGAAACAGGACTTATACTTGTTGAAATATTTGCGCTAGGTGCTGCAAGTGGATAATTAATTTTTTTTAACAGTTTTCTAGTTAAAGGATGACTTGGAAATCTTACTGCTACTGAATTTGAATTATTTGTAATAATTTTTGAAACCTTACTTTTCTTTTTTAATTTTAAAACAAATGATATCGGTCCTGGGCAAAATTTTTTATAAAGTTTAATAAAAGTATTATCAATTTCACAATCCTTTTTTAAGCTATTAATGCTATAATAGTGAGCAATTAATGGATTGTTTCTAGGTCTTTTTTTTAATTTATATACTCTTGAAACTGCTTTATCCGAGTACGCATTTCCTGCCAGTCCATAGACTGTCTCGGTAGGGATCGCTATACATTCATTATTATTTAAGTATTTTATTGCTTTTTTAATATTTGAATCATTCTTTTTCATATAATATTACCAACTAATATATGAATGAAAAAAATTTGCCAGATGATATTGCGTCAAAATCTTTAAATGAGCTTACTGATTTGGCAGACGAAATTATTGTAAATTTGGAAAATAGAAATAATCTAGAAAATACATCTGAAGACTATACAAATTTATTAAAAATTAATAGGTTAATAGAAAAAAAATTCCAAAAAAATTTTAAAGAAATATCTGATAAAACAATTTTTAAAATTAAAGATATAAAATCAAATAAAAATGCAAAAAAAGTTAAATAAAATAGTTAATAGAACCAACAATTATCTTTATAAATATTTTTCCAAACAAAAAAAAACTGAACTTACCAAACCAATGCTTTATGGACTTTTACCTGGAGGTAAAAAAGTAAGATCAAAAATACTCTTTGATATTGGATCTATATTCGAAGTAGATAAAAAAAATATTTTGCAAGTTGCAGCAGCAGTTGAATGTATACATGCATATTCATTAATACATGATGACTTACCATGTATGGATAATGATAATTTGAGAAGAGGAAAATTGACAACACACAAAAAGTTTAGCGAGTCAACGGCAATTCTTGCTGGCAATTCTTTACTCACTATTGCATTTCAAATTCTCAGTGAAAAAAGATTAAATTTAGACGACCATAAAAAAATAGAATTAATAAACCTACTTTCCGAAAGCTCGGGACATACAGGAATTGCTGGTGGGCAGTTTTTGGACTTAAGTTATGAAAAAATTAAGAAAAATAAAAAACAAATTATAAATATGCAAATTAAAAAAACTGGAAAGCTATTTAGTTTCTGTTGTGTTGCCCCTATTATAATGTCTGGTAAAACAAAATACCTGAATAAGTTTACTAAAATAGGCAACGAAATTGGATTATTATTTCAAATTGCTGATGACTTGATAGATTTAAGAGGCGAAACATCTAGTGCAGGAAAAAAAACCAAAAAAGATTTAAAAATGGGAAAAGCCACTTTAATAAGTTTACTAGGCACTAATAATACTATTAAATATGCAGATAACTTAAAATTAAAAATATTTAAAAGTTTAAAAATTTTTGGAAAAAAAGGCGACGATTTTAGAGAAACAATAAATTATATTTTAAATAGAACAAAGTGAGTAATAATTATAAATTTCTAGATAATATCAATTTTCCTGAAGATGTAAGAAAATTATCACAATCTGATATTAAAATTTTGGCAGACGAGGTTCGACAAGAGTTAATTGATGTTGTTTCTGAAACAGGAGGGCATTTAGGTGCTGGACTAGGAGTTGTAGAATTGACTATTGTCTTACACTATATATTTAATACTCCTCATGATAAATTAATTTGGGATGTAGGACATCAAACTTATCCGCATAAAATATTAACAGGTAGAAAAAAACAAATAAGAACTCTTAGAAAAGGTGAAGGATTATCAGGTTTTACGAAAAGATCAGAAAGTGAGTATGATCCATTTGGTGCTGCTCATAGTTCAACTTCTATTTCATCTGCATTAGGAATAGCAGTAGCTAATAAGTTATCAAACAAATCAGGTAATGTAATTGCAGTTATAGGTGATGGGGCGATAAGTGCTGGTATGGCTTATGAGGCTATGAATAATGCAGGTGGAAGCAAAACAAAGATGATTGTTGTTTTAAATGATAACGATATGTCAATTTCAAAACCTGTTGGTGCTATGAGAAAATATCTAGCAAAAATTTTATCTGGTAAAGTTTACTTTAGTTTTAGAGAAACATTAAAATTAATTATATCTGCTTTTTCAAAAAGATTTAAAAATCAAGCTGGAAAAGCTGAAGATTTTTTAAGATCTGCAGTAACTGGTGGAACATTATTTAATTCTATGGGATTTTACTATATTGGACCAATTGATGGACACGATATTGATTCAATGGTCTCAGTATTTAATAATGTAAAGGATATTAATTATGATGGACCAATTTTAATCCATGTTAAAACTGAAAAAGGAAAAGGTTATTCGTTTGCTGAAAAATCGGAGGATAAATTTCATGGTGTTTCAAAATTTAATGTAAAAACAGGAGAACAAGAAAAGTCTAAATCTAATACTCCTTCTTATACAAAAATATTCGCTAATTCATTAATCAAACATGCAGAAAAAGATAGTAAGGTCGTTGGTATAACTGCCGCTATGCCATCAGGAACAGGCATGGATTTATTTGGAAAAAAATTTCCAGAAAGAATGTTTGATGTTGGGATAGCCGAGCAACATGCTGTTACTTTTGCTGCGGGTATGGCTACCGAAGGGTATAAACCTTACGCTGCAATATACTCAACATTTCTTCAAAGAGCTTACGATCAGGTCGTCCACGATGTTGCCATACAATCTTTGCCTGTTAGATTTGCAATCGACAGAGCGGGGTTAGTTGGTGCTGATGGCCCAACACATGCTGGATCTTTTGATATAACATACCTTTCAACATTACCAAATTTTGTGGTAATGGCTGCAAGTGATGAAGCCGAGCTTGTAAGAATGATAAATACATCAATGGATATAAACGATAGACCATCAGCTTTTCGATATCCAAGGGGCAATGGTGTGGGAGTTCAATTACCAGAAATTACTGAGAAAATTGAGTTGGGTAAAGCAAAAATAATTAAAGAAGGAAAAAAAGTTGCAATTTTAAATTTTGGAGCAAGATTACAGGAGTGTATTTTGGCTTCCGAAAATTTAATAAAAAAAGGGATTGATATCTCTATTATTGATACAAGATTTGCAAAACCGTTAGATGAAAACCTAATATGGCAAATCGCTACAGAACACGAGGTTTTGATTACAATAGAAGAAGGTTCAATAGGGGGATTTGGATCTCACGTGAGCCAATTTTTAAGTGAAAAAAATTTATTAGACAGTAATCTTAAATTTAGATCAATGATATTGCCTGATAGATTTATTGATCATGATAAACCAGAGATTATGTATAAGTTTGCTAATTTAGACTCTATTGGTATTGAAAATAAAATATTAGATACTTTAAATTCAAAAGTTTTAATTAAAAAATCTAATTAAATTTTATTTTGAGCTGCATTCATTAAATAGTGATCAAGAATTACACAATGCATCATCGCCTCTCCAATTGGAACCGCTCTAATTCCAACACATGGGTCGTGTCTTCCTTTTACAGATATTGTCGTATTCTTCCCAAATCTATCGATTGTTTTCCTCGATGACAAAATAGATGATGTTGGTTTTACTGCAAATGAAACATTTATTTCTTGTCCAGTAGATATTCCTCCAAGAATTCCTCCTGCATTATTTGATTTAAAACTAGTTTTACCTTTTTTTTTCAAAATTTCATCAGAGTTTTCCTCACCAGTTAACATTGCAGAGTTCATTCCTGATCCAATATTTACACCCTTTACAGCATTAATGCTCATCATTGCTGCCGCAAGATCCATGTCTAATTTTGAGTATATTGGCGCTCCAAGTCCTAAAGGAACTCCTCTTGCTCTAACTTCAATTATTGCACCACAAGATGATCCAGCTTTTCTTATCCCAATTAAATATTTTTCCCAAAGTTTAATCACAGTTTTATCAGGACAAAAAAATGGGTTATTAGAAATTGTTTTGTCTTTCCATTTCTTTAAGTCACATCCCAATATACCTAGTTGTGTAACAGCACCAACAGCTTGATACTTCTTTCCAATTTTACTTTTCAAAACAATTTTTGCAATAGCACCGGCTGCAACTCTAGCCGCAGTCTCGCGAGCAGATTGTCTTCCACCACCTCTGTAATCTCGAATACCGTATTTTTTGAAATAAGTATAATCTGCATGTCCAGGTCTAAATTTATTCTTTATTGTCTCATAGTCTCTAGATCTCATATCTTTATTATAAATTATTAGGGAAATTGGAGTTCCAGTTGTTCTACCCTCAAAAACACCAGATAAAATATTAATTTTGTCTTCCTCTTTTCTTTGAGTTGTAAATTTAGATTGTCCTGGTTTTCTTTTATTAAGTTCTTTTTGTATATCACTTTCTTTTATTGGAATATTTGGGGGGCAGCCATCTACAACGCATCCAATAGCCGGCCCATGTGACTCTCCCCAAGTGGTAAACCTAAATATCTTTCCAAAAGTATTAAATGACATTATTTTAATGTATAAATTATTTTTTTAAATTTATGAACGAAAAAAACTCACTTGGACTAAATCTTTGCTTTAAAGAACATAATAACCCAATAAAACTTTTTGAAGAATGGTTCAATAAAGCAAAAAAAACAGAAATTAATGATCCAAACGCATTTGCAGTTGGAACTGTAAATAAAAATGGGTTTCCAACAGTTAGAATGGTGCTTCTTAAAGATTTTGATGAAAATGGATTTGTTTTTTATACAAACCTTAATAGTGATAAAAGCAAAGCAATCAGAAATACCTCAAAAATTTCGATGTGCTTTCATTGGAAAAGTTTGCAAAGGCAAATTAGAATAGTTGGCGTTGCATCTAAAGTATCAAAAAAAGAAGCTGATGATTATTATAATTCAAGAGCCTATGGAAGTAGAATAGGTGCTTGGGCCTCAAAGCAAAGTTCTATTTTAAAACAAAGACAAGATTTATATAAATCCATTGAGGAATTTAAGAAAAAATATCGAAATAAAAATAATATACCACGTCCTGAACATTGGTCTGGTTGGAGAATTAAACCAAAGGAAATTGAATTTTGGCTAGATGGACAGAATCGAATTCATGAAAGGTTAAAATATATTAGATTACCCAAAAAATGGAAAAAAGTATTATTAAGTCCTTAAAAATTTCTTTCAATACTAAAAGAAGTTAAGTTTTTTAATATATTTTTTTCTTCAGACTCTTCAAATACACTTAAAGAATTAGAAGCTAAATTAATATAATGTTCTGCTTTCTTATAACACTCATTAATAATATTATTTTTTTTTAATAGAACAAGGACATGTTCTAAATCTTGCTTTTCACGAATATCTTTTTCAAAAAAAGATTTTAATTTTTCTTTTTCAAACTTATCAACTTTTTGAAAAAGTAAAATTATGGGCAAAGTCACTTTACCTTCGTAAAAGTCATTGCCAATATTTTTTCCAAATAATTTTAATTCAGAATTATAGTCTAATGTGTCATCTGCTATTTGAAATGTAAGCCCTAAGTTTTTTCCATAAAATTCCAAAGCATTTTTATATTTTAAATCTTTTTTAGCAATAATTGCGCCAACTTTAGTAGCTGCTGCAAATAAAGAAGCTGTTTTTGATGAAATAATATTTAGATATGTTTCTTCCAAGATATCTATTTCTTTATTGTGTTGTAACTGAAGAACTTCACCTTGGGCAATTTCAGATGATGTAGTTGCTAAAAGTTTTAACAGTTCTAAATTTCCATCCTCTAC
>CACGVB010000018.1 GCA_902576395.1 uncultured Pelagibacteraceae bacterium | reverse complement strand
CCATAAGACCTGATGAGCCAGAGTAGTATTTTTTCCACATTCTAAAATTGAAAGAGTTTTTTTTATAAGGATACAAAAGTTTTACTTTTTTACTTTTGGAAAAAAACTTACAAACTTCTCTAGCATTAGACATATGTTTATCTAGTCTAATATCTAAAGTTCTTAAGCCTCTTGTTATTAAATAAGCATCATCAGGACCTAACCTTAAACCCAAAATATCGTCCGCCTGTTTGACATTTTTATATACTTTTTTGTTAACAGCTAAACTTCCACCCATCACATCGGAATGTCCTGAATAATATTTTGTTGCTGATACTATTGACATATCAAAACCCAATTTAATGGGCTTAAAAAAATATGGTGTTGCCCATGTGTTATCAATTGCTGTAAATATATTATTTTTTTTAGCAATAGAAACGATCTTTGAAAGATCTTGAAACTCAAAAGTGTTACTTCCAGGACATTCAACATAAATTAATTTTGTTTTTTTTGTTAGGTTTTTCTCTAATGTCTTTAAATCATGTGGGTTATAAAATTTTGTTTTGATACCAAACTCTTTAAGATATTTTTCACTTAAGTTTCTGGTTGGATTATATAATGGATCAGAGATTAATATTTCATCACCTGGTCTTGTCACACTGAAGATAGAAAGAAAAACAGAGCCAAAGCCAGTTGGTGTTAAGAAGACACTATAGGACTCCTCAAGTTTTGTGAGTATTTTTTGCAATATGAAAGTTGTTGAAGTACCTTTTCTGCCATAGTCGTGATGTCCACCTAATGGTTTCTTTATTGCCATTCTTTGGGTTCTCCTTAAATCTTGCATGGATTTAAAAATGATAGTAGATGCCCTTACAACTGGTGGATTTACTGATTGGTTATGAAAATCTTTAGCCGTATGCTTTAAAAATGTTTTAAAGGAATAATCCATAAAAAATTTGATATGTAGTTAGGACAATGCTATATCCACCAAATAAGTCAATAAAATAGTAAAACTAAGGAGATTATGGGATACCCAAAAAAGCATAGAGGCCGAAGAAAAATGGGCTCAAAAAAGAGAAGAGCTAGAAAAAAAAATAAAAAGAAATAGAAATTTTAATCTTTAATCCAACCACCACCTAAAACTTTATGACCAAATTGGTCCTTCTTGTAAAATACACAAGCTTGGCCTGGAGATATTCCGTATTCTGGTTTTAGGAGACTTACTTTAACATTATTATTATCTTCTATATTTACTTTTGCATCTAAAAGCTTGCCAGTAGACCTGACTTTAACCAATATATTTTCATTAAATTCCTCTTTATTGGTAAGTAAATTTGAGTTTTTTAAATTAATATCAATTCTTGCTAATTCTTCTTTGGGGCCTATGTAGATTTCATTTTTTTCAGCATCAATTTTAATTACATAAAATGGCTCCTCATTTGAAACTTTAATTCCTTTTCTTTGCCCAATAGTAAAATTAACTATACCGTCATGTACTCCCACAACTTTACCATTTAAATTTTTTATATTTCCTTTTTTGTACGACTCTGGTTTAAATTTTTTTATTACTGAAGCATAATCTCCATTGGGTACAAAGCATATATCCTGACTATCTGGCTTATCAGCAACATTCAAATTCAGATTTTTCGCAATTTCTCTCGTTTTATCTTTGAGAAGACCACCTAGTGGAAATCTTATATAATTTAATTGCTCTCTTGTGGTATTAAATAAAAAATAACTTTGATCTCGATTTTCGTCAATTGCTTGGTACATATTAGTTAAGTTATCTTGTGTTAAACTTTTTACATAATGACCTGTGATTAAAGCATCAGCATTTAAATCTTTTGAAAATTCAAATAAATCTTTGAATTTGACTGTCTGATTACATTGTACACATGGTATTGGTGTTTCGCCCTTTAAATAACTTTCAACAAAGTTATCAATAACACCTTGTTTAAATTTGTCTTGGTAATATAAAATTTTATGTTCGATATCTAATTTATTTGCAACTCTTTTCGCATCCATAATATCTTGTCCTGAGCAGCATTGTTTTGAAGCAGAAACTTCTTTGCCATCATTGTAAAGTTTTAAAGTAATTCCAATTACATTATAACCTTCTTGCTTCATCATCCCAGCAACTGTTGAAGAGTCTACGCCTCCCGACATGGCTACAACAACTGTAGTTTCCGACGGTTTTTTATTAAATCCCAATGAGTTAGTTTCTAAATTCATTTGATGGTATTTATACTTATTTCCATTATAAGTTAAATTAAATGATTTTAGATTTTGAACCAGGTGACAAAGTTATTAATCCAGCTAATAAAAGTTGGGGTATTGGTCAAGTTCAGTCAATTATTAATGAAAAAGTAACTGTTAACTTCCAAAATGTTGGAAAAAAAGTAATAAATGCAAATAATATTGAACTCGAAAGAATTGATAAAATGGATGAAAGTAAAATATAATAATGGATGAAAGTAAAATAAAGAGTGTTATCAAAGATTTAATTGATACTTTTCTAATGGCAGGTGAATTATCTATTAAACTAAGAGAGAAAGGTTTGAATCAAAAGATTAAATCTGACAATACACCTGTAAGCAATGGTGATATTGAGGTAAATAAAATTATCACAAAAAAATTGCTAGAGTTGACGCCAGATATCCCTATTGTTTCTGAAGAAACTTCACACAATAAGTCTAACACTAATTTAAACAACTTCTGGCTAGTTGATCCAATTGATGGAACATACGACTATATAAATGATGGTGAAGAATTCACTATTAATGCTGGATTAATATTAAATGGAAAAGCTACTGCTGGTTTGATAAATGTGCCTGCAAAGAAAAGAATGTTTTATAGCTTTGGTAAAGATCAATCATATGAATTTAGATCAAACAAAACTATAAAGTTAGACTGTAAAAAAATTACTCCTCAAGGTTCAATAAAAGTAGTTTCATATTCAAATAAACTTAAACCTGAAATCGAAAAAGTTCATAGATATTTAGGTGTTACAGAACACGTTCGAATGAAGAGCTCTCTTAAATTTTGTGTAATAGCTACAGGAGAATTTGACGGATATGTTGCTGAGCCAAGAGCTTGTGAATGGGATATTGCAGCTGGTCATGCGATACTTGAAAACGCAGGTGGAATAGTAACAGATTTAAATGGCAATGAAATTACGTATGGTAAAAAAGATTTTAAAAATCCAAGTATAATTTTGAAGAGAAGTAAAAATTTATAATGAGTGAACAATTAAGAATAATTTTAATTATAATTGTATCTGTATCAATATTTGGTTTAATTGTATTTGTGATGGTTAAAAACTATATAAGAAATAAAATTCAATACTATTTAGAAGAAAAAAATAAAAAAACTAAAGAAGATTAATTATTTTCAAATATTCATCTTTTTCAAGATCCATAACTCTTCTTGAAACTTCAAAATCAAAACCTGAACGAGCTAATACTCCTATATCCTTTTTATAAAACAAAGGTCGATTATCCTCTTGTCTTGATGGTCCAATTCTTTTCTTTTTACAGATTTTTATGGCAGAGAAAAAATCCTGGTCTTCATTCTTATCTTTTATTTGTTCAATTGTATTTTTAATATATTTTTCACCTACACCTTTATTCATTAAGTAATTTCTTATTTTATTGATGGATGATCCTCTTTGAATTAAACTTTTTGCTTTTGACTCTGAATAAAATTTATCGTTTATAAACTTTGATTTCTCTAAATCCTCAAGAACAATATCTATAAGATTAGAAACATCATTTTTTTTGATATTTGGAGTTCTTGATGTTAAATATTTTTTTAGTAGATAAGTTCTCAACTGTTGTTTAGAAGGTGCAAATTTTTCTACATAATTAAGCGCAAAATTCGTCATCTCATCCACAGTTACTTCTAATGTCTTTCTTTTATTTTTTATGGGAATCATTGTTTTATTTAATATAATATAAAAATAATATGATTGAACAAATAGCAGCATTTTTTACCATAGAGATGATTTATTTCTGGTTAAATTTAGGTGTAATACCCTTCTGGTTAATTTTAATTATTTTTCCACAGTCAAAGATTTGTGGATTATTGGTTACTTCTGTGTTTCCTTTTTTTATTTTAACAGCTGTATATGTTTATCTAGGTTATTATTTCTATATTTCTGGATATGATTTTGATTATAATTTTACGTTGTACCTTGGTCTGTATGACTTGAGAAACCTTTTTGAAGCTGAAGCTTTTTTGATAATGTTTTGGACACACTTTTTGGCAATAAATTTTTTTTGTGGTGCATGGATAATGAAAGATAGTCAAAAATTATTTATGTCTAAATATATAGTCTTCTTTCCAATAATTTTAACATATTTCATTGGTCCACTTGGTATAGTAATTTATTGGATAATAAGAATGTTCTACGCTAAAAGGATTAATTTATTAGATTAAAAGCTTAATTATTTTATAACTTTAAATCCTGAATTTTGCATCGCGCCAAATCCACCATCAATATGGCAAACATTTATAAAACCCATTTCTTTTAAAGATTTAGTGGCTAATGCTGATCTTAATCCACCTGCACAAAATAAAACCATTTCTTTATCCATATCAATTTTTCCATCTTTAAAATATTGGCTTTCAGGATCCATCCAAAATTCCAACATTCCTCTTGGGACGTGGGATGAATTTTCTATTCTACCTAATCTTTCTAATTCTCTAATATCTCTTATATCGATTAAATTACAACTTTTGTTGTTTATTTTCTCTAAAGCCTCTTGTGGTGAAATAGTTTTTATTTCAGTCAAAGCTTCTGATACAAGATCTCTTGAAGATTTTATTTTCATACTAATTCTTTTGTTTTAATATTCCTATTGTACTATTCGTTTCTAAAAACATTATCACTGAATTGTGTTTAGATAAATACATAATATCCCTTACTCTTGATTTTATAGGTACTAATTTTTCATTTATAATTTTATTATTAGAATTATCGTACTCAAAAAAATATAAACTTAACATTCCTTCTTTCATTTTTTTTGCAGTTCCCATTGTGCCTACAATAAACTGCAAATTATTTGAATTTGTAAACTTTTTTGGTACTCTGACAATCTGACTGATACCGACAGATGGGACAAAATATTTAATTGGCTCTATAAATCCATTTTTTTTATGTGATTTATTTAAGGGAGATAACTCTAACCTTACATCATTTTTTTCTTGATAATAATGATCCCCATAAGATGAAATAGGCCAACCATAATTTGGAGTCTTATCTGTTTTTACAAAATTTATAACATTAATTTCATCACCTCCATTTGGACCATGTTCAGTAGAAAATAATTTATTGATATTTTTATAGAAATAAAGTCCTTGAGGATTTCTGTGCCCTTTAGATATTATTTTGTAATTCTTTGAGGTTTTATCAATTGAAATGATCTTACCGAAGTAAGAAGTTTGATTTTGAGCTAATACTCTCTTTCTATACTCTCCCACAGTAAGTAAAATCTGATTATCAATCGCAACCATACGTCCACCTGCTTGGTGAGGAACAAGTTTATCATACTTACTTTTTTTAAAAAAAACGTCGCTTTTTTCAATACATTCGCCATCTGAAAAGAATTCAGAAAAATTAATTTTATTATAATCTATTGTTCCAACTAAAATACTAGTATTATAACACTCAACACTTGCTTCTTTTATAAATGAAATATAGATCTCATTTTCATCAATTAAAATATCTTTAATGCCATATGGAGAAGATGTATAAAATTCTGGATAGTTAATTATATCTTTTATGTTTGACTTAATAGAAATCATTTTAATTTTATCAGATAACAAATCATTAATATTAGTATAAGCAATTTGTCCAGTTGCTGTTACTAGAAGTAAATTGTCATTATAAATTTCAATATATGCAGAGCTGGATGCTGAAGGATGTTTTGCAAAAACTATATCATCAGAGCTAAACTCAGATAAAACATATTGACTTGAATTAAATTCAATATCTTGATTTGATTTTGGAAAAAAGTTAATACCATCAGAAAAAACTATATCTTCTAAACTAATATTATTTGAAATTAATTTTTCATGAACATTTTTTATCTGTGATTTTTTTTTATTTAAGTTTTTTTCTAAAAATTCTATTTGATTAGATTTTGTATCAAGATTTTTTTTGGTATTTATTGCAATCAAGATTAAAATTATTACAATTAATAAAGAAAAAATTCTTATTAAAAGTTTTTTTATTTTTGGTGTCATGCATAAAAAATAATTGTTTAAAGCTCATTATCAATAAAAAAACTGGACAAATGCATAAATGTCTCAATAATGATCTATAAAACTTAGAATTATATTAATGGATAAAAAAAACATTTGTATTGTTTATTCACATTCAAAGTTAGGTGACTTAATTTGGCAATTACCATATATCAAAGCTATTAGTATTCATCATAAATCAAAGATAGTTTTGGTTGTTAGAGAAGGTACACAAGGTAAAATAATTTTAAAAGATTTAGATTACATCAAACAAGTTGAATACAATTCGTTTAGAAAAAACATTTACTATTGGCTAGATGCATTTAAACTTTACAAATTTTTAAAAAAGGGCAGTTTTTCTCATTTATACGCATTAGATAAAATTAGCAGGCCAGCTATTGCAGCAAAATTTGCTGTTATCAATAATATAATTGGTCCAGGAATAGGTAATCAAAAAAAATGGTTAACGTGTAATGATTTTTTAAAAAAAAAAGATTGGAAATTAAGTTATTCTGAACAATCGCAGAAATTTTTATCAAAAAACAATATTCCAATACAAAGTATGATACCAGAATTAAAAATTAATCTTGAAAGAGATGACATCGATTTAAATATTAAAAAAATTGATAAAAGAATTATTTCATTTGGAATTGATTCGGGTGAAGATTTTAAAATGTGGTACGAGGAACTGTTTGTTGAATTGGCAAATGTTTTGTTTAAAAAAGACTTATTTGATCAAGTTTATTTAATTTGTGGAAAAAAAAATTTTAAAATGGCATCTAAAATAATAAGTTTATCAAAAGATAAATATTTTTTTGATTGCTCGAACTATAATTTACTTAACGTTATGGCTATACTTAAAAAATCAGATTTCTTCGTAGGAAATAATTCAGGACCGCTTAATATGGCTGCGGCACTTGGGGTCAAAAGTTTTGGATTAATATGTAACGATCCGGTTAGTGAACTAAAATATAGCAATATTTTAGCAATTACTCCTGACAATTATAGCGACAATGTGTGGAATAGAGACAGAAGTGGTATGAAAAATCTAACAGTTGAAAAAGTCTTCAATTTTATTATAGACAATTTAAAAAAAAATTAACTAATTAAAAATATATGATTAAAGCTCCAAATTTTAAATTATCATCTACTTCAGGCAAAACTGTTGAATTAAGTAAAGTAAAATCAAAATTTATCATCATCTATTTCTATCCAAAAGATAATACAAGTGGATGTACAATTGAAACAAATGATTTTAATAAACTTTTAAGTAAATTTGAGAAACTTGGATGTACAATTTTTGGAATATCAAAGGATAGTTTAGAAAGTCACAAAAAATGGAGTAAAAAACTTAATTTAAAATTTGAACTATTAGCTGACGAAGATAAAACTTCTTTAAAATCTTATAAAGCTTGGGCCAAAAAAAAATTTATGGGCCGAGAATTTATGGGTACAGTAAGAAGTACTTTTATTATTGAGAAAAATAAAATCATTAAGGAATGGAGAAACGTTAAGGCAGCGGGGCATGCTGAAGAGGTTTTAGACTTTATAAAAAATTACTAAAAAAAAAGGCCCCAGTTAAGGGGCCTTTTATCAACTATAGAGAGAGATAGTTATTCTTTAGTCTCTTATTGCGTATGCGATTACGCCAGACTCTGTAACATCTGTACCAAGTTTTTCTGCTTCTTTACTCAATCTAATACCCATTGTGCCCTTCATAATTCCCCAAACTATTAGTGAAACTATAAATACAAAAGCATTAATTGATATTACTCCAAGAAGCTGCGCTCCGAATGATGCATCACCGTTTGTTAGCGGAACTGCTAAAGTTCCCCAAATTCCAGCGAATAAGTGAGCAGGTACTGCTCCAACTACATCATCGATTTTTAGTGAGAATAAAAATTTAGTTCCGAAGACAACTATTATTCCGCCGATCGCACCTATAAGAATTGCTGCTAGCGGTGAAGGCATTAATGGTTCTGCTGTAATTGCAACAAGACCACCAATTGCTCCGTTAAGCATTTGAATGACATCAGTTTTACCTGACATTAATCTTGTTATTGCACCAGCTGCTAATACACCACCACAGGCTGCTAAGTTTGTATTAATGAATATATTTGATACTGCTACTGCATCATCAAATGTTCCCATTGCTAATTGTGATCCACCATTAAATCCGAACCAACCTAGCCATAAAATAAATACACCAAGTGTTACTAGTGGCACTGATGATGCCGCAAATGGCTTCATAGGTTTAGCTGCTCCAGATTTATCAAATCTACCAGTTCTAGCTCCTAAAAGAATTGCTCCAGCTAATGCTGCTGCACCTCCAGTTGAGTGAACAAGTGTTGAACCTGCAAAGTCAGAGAAACCAGCAGCTGCTAACCAGCCACCTCCCCACTGCCAACCCATAACGATTGGATAGATTATTCCTGATAGAATAGCTGCGAATAAAAAGAACGGCCATAATTTAATTCTTTCAGCTAATGTTCCAGACACAATTGAAACCGTTGTTGCACAGAAAACCATTTGGAAATACCAATCAGATCCATCTGCATATCCAGTATCAACTGCACTTGCATCAGACCATGGAGTAAAGCTTCCTATGTATCCACCTTCCGGAATTCCGTATGCTAAATTATATCCAACCATCCAGAACATAATTCCAGCTATTGAAAATAATCCGATATTTTTGGCACATATTACTGATACACTTTTTGATGTTACCATCCCTGATTCGAGCATGGCAAAACCTGCTGCCATAAACATTACTAAGAAACCACAAACCAAGAAAAGAAATGTATTGAATATGAAACCAACTTCAGCTGAAACTGTAGTTTCAGCATAACCTGCACTAGTCATATTAAGTAAGAAAAATAAACTTACTAATGGGCCAGCCAGTTTTTTTAAAAGTTTAACCATTTCACCTCCGTTTAATTAAAGAGGTTGTTATAGATTTAATAAAACTAAAAACTATTGATTGTTATTTAAAAGAGATATGCAGTATTTGCATGTAGTACACCGTATGCTTGTATAAAAAAACAGCCTTTATTAAATCCTAATTTTTAATAAAGGCTGTTTTAAAAAGTTTATTTATTAAAAACTTCTTTAAGCGCTTTTGCAGGTAAAAACTTTACCTTTTGAGAAGCAGCGATTTGGATCTGTTCTCCAGTTCTTGGATTTCGACCAATTCGGGCTTTTCTTTTAGCCACTTTATATGTTCCAAAACCAGCAATTTTAACATTATCGTCGCCTTTTAAAGCGTCCAAAATAGTGTTGGTAATCGTATCAAATGTACGCTCAGCATCAGCTTTACTTTGATTTAATGACCCTGCTAATTTTGCTATAAGTTGTTTTTTGTTCATTTTAGCTCCGGTTTTAAAGGTTATATTTATATACTTAACAAAATCGTTGATAATTCAAGCTTTTTTTTTGTGTCTCTAATTAGAGTTACCACAATATATAGTTATAAATAAGTATTGATTTATATAGCCTTTTTAACGTTAGAAAATCCCTTTAAAATAAGCCTAAATCTTTAAGGTCATTGAATGTTGCAAAAAACATCAAAGTTAACAATAAAAACATTCCGATTCGAAAAAAACCTTCCTGTGTTTTTTGACTTAATGGCTTTCCTAAAACCTTTTCAAATGCATAAAACATCAAATGGCCCCCATCTAAAAGTGGTATTGGAAAAAGATTAATTAAGCCTAAACTTATCGATATATAGGCCATCATACTAATAAATGGCAATATTCCAAATTCAGCCACTTGTCCTGAAATCTTTGCTATTCTAATTGGTCCACCTAATTGTGAACTATCTCCAGATCCAGTAAGCATTGAACCCATATATTTAAGAGACGATGTAGTTACAAAATATACTTCTTTAACAGACTCTATTAATGCATTTGCTGGACCTAATCGTTTATGATTTATTTCATTGTTATATGGACTTAGTTTAATACCAACTATTCTTTTATTAATTTTATTTCCTAAATTATCAACGCCTGCAACAATTTTAGGTTTAACCTTCAATAATATCTCTTGATCATATCTAGAAATTTTGAAATCAACTATCTCAGATGTTGACATTAATATCAGTTTAGAAACATCAAGAATACTCTCAACTTTATTGTTATCTATTTCAAGTATCACATCATTTTTTTGCATTCCCGCTACTTCTGCTGGACTATCTTTTTGGACTTCGTCAATAACTGCAGGTGTAAAGTCTTTTCCAGCAAACATATATATGAATAAAAAAATTAATATTGCTAAAACGAAATTTGCTATTGGCCCACCCGCTACAATTAAAGATCTTTGATATAATGGTTTTGTTACAAAGAGTTTTTCTTGATCCTCTTTGTTATATTTTTTTAATAATTCCTCTTGATCGGCTTGAGAAAATACATTTCTATCACCAAAAAATTTTACATAACCTCCAAGAGGTATCCAGCAAATTTTCCATCTTGTGCCTGATTTATCATTCCAACCAATCAATTCTCTACCAAAACCTATTGAAAAATCTGTTACACCAACTCCGTATTTTTTTGCAAAATAATAATGGCCATATTCATGTATGAAAACAACTACTAAAATCAGCACTATAAATGGTAGTATAAAAGAGAGCATATGAGCTATTTATATTAACTATATTGGTTTCTTACAAGTTTCAAAGTGTCCAGTTTATGTCAATTATAAGCATTCTAAAGACTTAAATAAATGATTTATTGTAATTGGCATTAGAACATATATGCATTTTCCGTATATCTTTAAAAGAAACAACCATGAAAAACTTTAATGAATTAGACATAGAAAACAAACTAAAGAATTCAATTAAATATTCAAATTTTATCACACCTACACCAATTCAATCTCAAGCAATACCCATTGCGCTTGAAGGAAAAGATGTGCTTGGAACTGCACAAACTGGAACTGGTAAAACTTTAGCATTTACAATTCCATTAATAAATAAATTGATCATCAATAAAAATGCAATGGCTTTAATCATATGCCCAACGAGAGAATTAGCTAGTCAGGTAATGGGTACGATATCTAAACTCACTTTAGGAGATATAAGAATTGGTAATGCTCTTTTAATTGGTGGAGAAAGTATGCAAAAACAACTAAGACAGCTGAATAAAAGAGCTCGAATAATTGTTGGAACACCAGGCAGAATTAACGATCACTTAAAAAGAAAAAGCTTAAATTTAACAAAAGTTAATTACTTAGTTTTAGATGAAACTGATAGAATGCTTGATATGGGCTTTGCACCTCAAATTGAAATAATTTTAAAATTTATCCCAAAGGAACATCAAACATTATTATTTTCAGCCACCTTGCCAAGTAATATATTAAAAATTTCTGAAAAATATTTGAGAAAACCAGAAAGAATTTCAGTTGGATCAGTTTCAACTCCAATTGAGAAAATTAAACAAGAAACCTTTCAAATAACTCCAGATAAAAAATATCATGAATTAATCAATCAATTAGTTGAGAGACAAGGTTCAATATTAGTTTTTGTTAAAACAAAACATGGTGCAGATAAAATTGTAAAAAGATTAAAATATGATGCTCATTCAGCAGAAGCAATTCATGGAAATCTAAGACAAAGTAAAAGAGACAGAGTTATTAGAGGTTTCAGATCTGGCAAAAGTAGAATTCTAGTTGCAACTGACGTTGCTGCAAGAGGATTAGATATTCCATTAATCCAACATGTAATAAATTATGATCTACCACAAGTACCTGAGGATTATATTCATAGAGTTGGTAGAACAGGTAGAGCTGGTAAAGAAGGATCAGCACTCACCTTCTTAACAAATAATGATCGTAGTATGTGGAGAGAAATTCAGAAATTAATAAATCCAAATTTTAAATTAGAAGAAAGCTTTAATAAAAAATCTAACAAAAAAAATAAAAAATATAAAAAAAGAGGTAAATCGTTCAAAGATAGTAGAAATAGAGACGATAGGAGAAATAATAAAAAAAAATCTAAGTTTAAAAATAAAAAATTTAAAAAATTTCATACCGATAACTTCAAAGGACAAGGGGATAATTCTGACAATAGAAAAAAATTTAAATTTAAGAATAGAAAAAGACCGAAAAAATTCTCCTTTAAAAAATTTAAAAAAAATTAAATTATTTCAATTTCCATGTAACCATGGGTAAGAGTGTTGCAACAATAAATGAGCAGAACAACAAAGATTGTGAAATAAATATTGGAAAAAAATCAGCAGGTAATATTATTCCTACAAGTATTGATTTTGAGAAATCGGGACTAGGAAATAATAGAATTCCTCCAATTAAACCAATTATAATTGATATATAAGCATTTTTTTCATTAAATGATTTGGAATAAAAACCATAAAAAACACTTAACACTGCTGCACAACAAAATAAATCAGCTAATAAAAATAGATATAAAATACTTAATCCTTTTGAAGCAACAAAAAATGAAATTAAGGATAAAAAAATTATAATTTTTTTAGATAATTTTAAATAATTACCTTTAAATTTTATAACTTTATTTCCATCAACAATAATCAAACTAGAGATAGCATTTACTAACGTGTCTATACTGCTCACTGTCAGTGAAATTGCTAAAAAAGTTATTATTATTGATAAAAAGATGGCTTGGTCTTTTAACAATAAAGAGAAGAATGCAAGGTCAGGAACTACTCTCGGATTTTGGGAGGTTGCAACTAAACCTGAAAAGCCCATCATAAATACTATTGGTATAATGATTACAAAAGAAACTATTAAGCTATTTTTTAAAACTTTATTATTTTTAGCAGCATAAACTCTTTGCCAGTTACCTTGATGAAAAAGATTAGTTGCGGCAACAGCTATAAAAAAAGTTAGGCCTGCAGTGAAGTTAGGTAAATAACCTGAGCTTAACAAATGAGGCTTGTTCTGTTTTACAAACTCAAAACTAAAGTCATTAGAATTAAAAGAAATTAAATAAGAAAATGCAATTATTAAGAGCAAACCAAAAACTATAAATTGTATATTGTCTGTAAATATTGAAGCTCTAAGCCCTCCATACAAAGTGTAGACAAGTGAGCTGACAATTACAATAGATGCCGTGATCCACAAATCAGTTCCTGAAATATAATTAATTAAAATTGAAACGGCGGTAACTTCTGCTATTAAAAAAATAGTCATATAGAAAATAGATAAAAACAAAATTAACTTAAATAATTGTGAGCCAAATCTTGATCTAATTACCTCAATTAAAGATTTCCCTTTTGGGTATTTGTCTCTAAATTTTTTTCCTAAATAAATTAATGCAAAAAGAGGAAATGCTGTCCCTAAAGAATATCCAATAACAGCCCCTAATCCTCCCCAGGTTGCTGCTGATGCCGGACCGAATAAAATCCATGCACCTAGAGCAGATGCAACTAAACTAGTTGTTAGTGAGAAAGTCCCTACAGATCTACTTGCAACTAAATAGTTGTTTAACCCTTGATATTTTTTTGAATATACAAGGCCAAATATTACAAAAATGATACTAATAATTAAGGTTAATAAAATTGCAGATGATTGATTTAAGATGTTTATTTGATCCATTTTTCCCTTTCTGAATTACCGGACAGGTTCCTTGGGTATTTCTCAGCCATATGGCACCCCATAAATAATTTTTATATTAAATGATACATAAGTAAAGAGAGATGTTAAGCAACTATATGAATTATACATAGCTATTATTCACTATTAGCGCTCCTAAAATATGAATAATGTTGTAAACAGAAATTTCTCTCTCTTATTATAAGTTAATTATAATACTAGGCTTCGCGGATTGAAGCCTAGAGAAAAATTTTATTGAATTTTCAGACTAAATTGGAAACACATGTGTCACTATAAATTATTTTCTTTAGTTGTCTTAGAGTGTAAACAAATACCCACTATGAAAAAATTTTTAATTTTTATTTTCTGTTTTTTTGCATTTGCTGCAAATTCAATGGAAAAGAAAACTACATTTAATAAAGATTTGTTTAGCAAAGCCCAATCTGAGGGTAAAATTATAGTTATCAGTTCTTGGATCGAATATTGTGGATCTTGTGCAAATCAAATGAAAGTTTTGCAAAAAGCAAAAAAAGAGGGTGAATTATTAGATATTAAATTCGATAACATCGAATATTTTGCATTTGATGTAACAAACAGAGATATAGCAGATTCGTTTGATGTTCTTTATCAAACTACTCTATTAATTTTTAAGGGTGATACAGAAGTTTACAGAAGTATTGGTGAAGTTACTGAAGATTTAATTTATCAAGCTTTAAAAGCTTCTATTTAAAACTAAAATCTAAAGAATATTAAATCTTATTCATTTCTGACTAGCGGATAAACTTTTGGACTTAAATACTTAAGGTTTGTAAAGACTATCAATATCATTGTTACTAATCCAACTGTAATTGATACATTTAAGAATATATCAAATTCAAATAGCCATTTAAGTTGAAAAATATTTTCAATAATAAATTTTGATGAAATTATAGAAAAAATTGTAGAAAAAAGAATTATAGAAAAAAATGTAATTATAAATTCAATTAAAGATGAATAAATTATTTCTTTTTTTGAAAATCCCAAAATCTTAAAAACAAGATTTTGGAAAGTTTTTATTTTTCCTTGCACTATAATTGCACTGGATATAACAACCAACCCTATTATCACTGTCACAGTTGAAATTATAATGACCGCTATAAATACTTTATTTAGAACATCAGTAACTTTTTTTAAATAATCAGAAATTTTTACTATAGAAACACTGGGGAATTCGTCTAGAAAATTAATATCATTGAATTTATCAATATTATTAAACTTCACTGTAGAAAGATACTCATGTGGAATTTTATTTGCAAATTGAGGGTTTAGTAACATCGCGAAATTAATGCTCAAATCTCTATAATCAACTAGCCTAAAATTCACTACCTCGCCATCTATTTCTCTTCCATATATGTTTAGAGTGAATATATCTCCAATTTTTACTCCAAAGTCCTTTGCCACTTTACTATCTAAAGAGATTTGTAATTTGTCTGGACTTGATAAATCCCACCACTTACCTTGAGTTAAAGGGTTATCTTTTGGTATCTCATCTGACCAAGATATTCTTCTATCATTCATTATAACCCAATAACTGTCATTAGTATTTTTGATGTAAGAATTAGGATCTATCCCATTAATTTTTACCAGACCTGCCGAAACCATAGGAACTACTTCTAAATTTGACTTATTATCATACTTAAATATGATTTTTTCGAATTTTTCTCGTTGATCATTTTGAATTCCTAAGAAAAAATAATCTGGTGCAATTTCTGGAATAGATTTGGAAATTTCCCTTTTAAAATTTGAGCCTACAAACGCCAGTGTTAACAAAAGTGTCATTCCAAGACCTAAAGACATTATTGTAATGGGTGTGATACTTTTTGATTGAGTTATATTTTTGACGGCTATTTTTACTGAAATCTTAGAATTTTTATATTTTTTTAATAAATGAATAATTGTTACAGAAAGATAATAAAAAATTAATAAACAAATAAAAAATGATACGAAATATGCAACACTATAAAAAGGTATTGAAGACCTGATTGCAAAAAGACTAATTAATATTAGTAATAATACTATGCTAATTATTACTGATTTAACTGAATAATTAAATTGCAGACTTTGAAATACATTTCTAAATAAATTTGATGCTTTAACTTGATCTATAGAATTAACAGTTGGTATAGAAAATATTATCATTACCAACATTCCAACTAAAAAAACTATTATTAAATTTATAATAGAAAAACTTTCTTCTATATTTAAACCCAAGCCATCTGAAATATATTTATCGACTATTGGAATTAAAAAAAAACTTAACCCATATGAAAATACGGTGATTAAAACTAATAAAATAGCTAATTGCAAATAATAGATTGTTTTTATATTTCCAGAAAATACACCTATTGCTTTTTGAACTGCAATTGATGAATTTTTTTGATTTATAAATGATAAAAGAGTATTCGCTATACCAATACCAGCAATTAACATAGCACTTATTGATACAAGTGATAAAAATTGTGAAAAATTATCAACAATCCGTCTAATACCTCCTGCTGAGTTTTCGGGGTATCTTAATCTAACTCTATTTTGATCTTTAAATAAATTCTCTACTCTTTTAATACCCTCTTTACTGTTAACAGATTTGTTAAATTTAACTTTATATTCATAATTTAAAAAACTACCAAGGGTATTTAAATCTAGTTTATCTAAGGTTTTTTTTCCTGTTAAGGCAAAATCTCCAAACACAAATGCACCACCAATATCTGGTAAAACTTTAACTATGCCTATAACTTTAAACTCTTTGTCTTGAACTTTTACAAAGTCATTTATTTTTAGGTTTAAATTTTTAAAAATATTTTCATTTACTAATATCGAACTTTCTATCTGATTTAATTTTTCTAAAGCATTATTGGGTTCATAGAGTGCATTTCCATACAGTGGATAAAATTGATCAACTGATTTTACTCTGGTAAATGAAGTTTTATTGATTTTTTTATTAACAGTTGAAATCATTGTACTAAATTCAACCATTTGAGAAACTGTAGCAAATTTAGTTATTTTACCTATTTTAGTTTGATCACCTTCTCTATTGTTGTAGTCAATTTCTATATCACCTCCTAATAATAATTTTGCATTTTCATTAAGTTCATTTTCTAGACTATCTTCAATTGTCATTATAGAACTTAAAATAAAGAGACTTATAAAAAGAGTAATAATTATACTTGAGATCTTATTATAACTTCTTGTTAAATCTCTAAGAGCATATTTAAAATAAAGACCAAAATTTTGATTTTTACTCAATTTTACCATCCTTTATTTTAATAACTCTCTTAGAAAGATTTGCCAATTTATTATCGTGCGTAACCATAATTAAACTTGCATTTTCCTCTTTAACATAATCAAAAAGAATGTTTGAGATTAGCTCAGAATTTTCACTATCTAAATTTCCAGTAGGCTCATCTGCCAAAATTAATTCAGGCTTCATAACAATTGAACGTGCAATTGCTACTCTTTGCTGCTCTCCTCCTGATAATTGACTGGGTAAATTATTTAGCCTCTTTCCAAGGCCAAATTTATCTAGGATTTCTTTTGCTTTATTTATTGGATCTTTAATTTTATTAATTTCTAATGCTAAACTCACATTTTCTATAGCTGTATAATTAGGTATTAAATAAAATGATTGAAAAACAATGCCAATATCCTTACGTCTTATCTCTGAAATCTCATCTTCTTTTAAACTCGAAATCTCAAAGTCTTTAAATTCAATTTTTCCTGAAGATGCTTTTTCCAAACCACCTATCAACATTATTAAGCTTGTCTTTCCTGACCCACTTTCTCCTACCACAGAAATTGTTTCCTTATAATCAACTTCAAAGCTTACATCTTGTAAAACATTTATAAGATTGTTATCAGTATTATAGTTTAAGTTCACATTTGATAGTTTAAGAAGTTTAGTCATGTTTAAAAAATGTATTATTAAAATAATTATATTATGTCTAGTTGCATTTGGGGTAAATGCTGAGAATAAAGTTGTTTTATTTGGAGATAGTTTAATGGCTGGTTATGGACTTAATAAAGTAGATCATTTGTCTACAGTGCTTCAAAAAAATTTAAATAATAATGGATTAGATGTCAAAATTATAAATGCAAGTGTTTCAGGTGATACAACTGCAGGAGGTTTAAATAGAATAAATTGGACTCTATCTGAAAAGAATATTGATATTGTAGTTTTGGGTTTAGGTGCAAATGATATGTTAAGAGGTATAAAGCCAAACGAGACAAAAGAAAATTTAGAGAAAATAATTAAAATTATAATTAATAAAAATATTAAAATTATATTAGCAGGTATGATTGCACCTGAAAGTCACGGTAAAGAATACGGGGATAAATTTAATATAATTTATTCTAACCTTTCTGATAAATATAGCTTAATTTTTTTACCTTTTCTTTTAGAAGGTGTTGCCTTGAAGCCAGAGCTAAATCTAGAGGATGGAATGCATCCAAATCCTAAAGGTGTTCAAATTATAAGTAAAAATATTGAAAAAAAGATAACTAGTTTGATTAATTAATTTAATGCGTCACCAGCACTTAAATAATTATATCCAAAAACATCTGCGACTGCTTTATATGTTACTTCACCCTTATGAACATTTAAGCCAGCTAAGAAATTCGGATCATTTTTTAAAGCTTTGTAATAGCCATCACTAGCTAATCTGTTTAAAAAAGGAAGCGTAGCATTATTCAAAGCTATTGTTGATGTTCTAGGAACACCTCCAGGCATATTTGCTACACAGTAATGAACAATATCATCAACAATATAAGTTGGTTCTGCATGAGTTGTTGGTTTACTGGTTTCAACACAGCCACCTTGATCAATTGCTACATCAACAATTACTGATCCTCTCTTCATATTCTTAATCATATTTTTAGTAACTAATTTTGGAGCCTCTGCTCCTGGAATTAAAACACCCCCAACTAATAAATCACATTCTGAAATTAGTTTTTCTAAATCAGTTTTATCACTTAGTTGTGGAATAATTTTGTCACCAAACATTTCAGATAATTGTTTTAGTCTTGCCTCAGACTTATCTACAACATGAACCTTTGCTCTCATTCCAGTTGCAATAATCGCAGCATTTTCTCCAACAACCCCTCCACCAAGAATTACTACTTCTGCAGGCTCTCCACCTGGAGCACCTCCTAATAATATACCTCTACCTTTTTGATTTTTTTCTAAACAATGTGCGCCTGCCTGAACTGACATTCTTCCAGCAACAGCACTCATAGGTGCTAATAATGGTAACCTACCATTGTTATCAGTTACTGTTTCATATGCGATACAAACTGCTTTAGAGTCTACCAAACCTTTTGTTAATTCTTTAGCTGCAGCTAAATGAAGATAAGTAAAAACAATTTGATTTTCTCTCAACATTTTCACTTCATTTGAAAGAGGTTCTTTAACTTTAACAATTATCTCTGCATCATTAAAAATATCTTCTGCCTTATCAACTATTTTAGCTCCTGCAGATTTATATTGGTTATCATCGAAACCAGCCTCAAAACCACCGTCGCTTTGAACTAAAACATCATGACCATTTGAAGTAAGCGTTTTTACACTGTCAGGTGTTAATCCAATTCTATTTTCTTGAGGTTTTATCTCTTTAGGAACACCTATTTTCATATAAGTGAATTAATTTTTTTTACTTTTAGAATAATTCGTAATTCCAGTTCTTAATTTATCAATTATTTCATCTATATGTTTTTTCTCACAAATAAACATTGGAGCAATAATTAAACAATCACCTGTTGCTTTGAAGTTAACACCTGCATCATAACAATGTTTAAAACATGTAAATCCAGCTGCACCAGGTTTTTTGTCCATTTTAATATCAATTCCACCCATCATTCCATATCCTCTAATGTTATCGACAACATCAATATCCTTTAATGACATCAATCCTTCTTGGAAATATGGAGCTAAATTTTTAGCTCTATTAAATATATCTTCTTTTTCAAAAATATCTTGAACTGCTAATCCAGCTGCTACAGAGACAGGAATTCCAGAATATGTATAGCCATGAAATAATTCAACTGACCCATGAGGTGATGCATCCATTACTGCATCATAGATTTCTTCTTTACAAGCAACAGCGCCTAAAGGGCTTATTCCGTTTGTTGTTGCTTTTGCCATTGTAATAATATCTGGGGTAACACCATATTCTTGTGATGCAAATGGAGAACCTGTTCTTCCCCATCCAGTAATTACTTCGTCAAAAATTAAAAGGATTCCATGTTTGTCACAAATTTCTCTTAATCTTTGTAAATATCCTTTTGGTGGAACAAGCGTTCCTGTTGACCCAGCAATCGGTTCAACTATACAAGCAGCAATGTTCTCTGATCCAAAATTTGTACAAATTCTCTCAAGATCGTCTGCAATTTCTGCACCTGTATCTGGTTGTCCTGAAACAAATTTATGTTCTGGTAAATGAGTATGTCTCATATGAACAACCCCTGGCATTAAAACACTCGCAAATGTTTTAACATTGTTGATCATACCACCAACTGATGTTGCTCCAATATTCATACCGTGGTAAGCTCTTTCTCTTCCGACAAATCTAAATCTCTGCCCCTCTCCTCGAGCTTTGTGATAAGCAACTGAAATTTTTATTGCTGTCTCGACAGCAGTTGATCCACAAATAGTATAAAAAATTCTATTTAAGTTTCCTGGTGTGTGTTTTGAAATTCTTGTTGCTAATTCAAATGACCCACCAAATCCTTGTTGGAAAGGTTGTGCATAATCAACTGTTCTTAGTTGTTTAGTTATCGCCTCAATAATTTCCTCTCTACCATGCCCTAATGGATTACAAAATAATCCTGAACTTGCATCAATTTGTGTTTTACCGTGGTGGTTTTTTAAATAAACACCTTTTGCCTCAACTATTAATCTTGGGTTTGCTTTAAAATCTCTATTTGAAGAGAATGGCATCCAATGCTCATTTAAAGAATTAGGTATTTGCGGCTTTTCTGAACTCATAAAATATTTTTAAATTGTTATTACCGCTCTCCATTGACTGTTTAGTCTCCTCTGGAGTAAGAAATTTAAATCCACTTAAAGTTTCTTTCATGTCAGCAACTTTCATTTCTGAAGCTTTAGACATTGAATTCATATCGCTTTTACCAGCTCTATATCTGTCATTTGCTTCATGAGTTACTTCTATGAAAGTTCTAAGCATACCTGGATTTTCTTTCATGAATTTGTCAGTTACAGATGTAATATCTATACCCAAGATACCAGCATCTCTTGCTTCTTGAACTGTTAAAAGTCTTGAACCAACTGCAACTGCAGCTTTGATAGAATTTCCACCAAATAAACATGCCATCACAACATCACCACTTACTAATGCAGCAGCACCTTCTTCGGGATCCATTTGAATTATATCCATTTTACTTCTGTCAGCTCCAACAACTTTCATACTTTCGTCAAAGACGTACTCAGCCATAGTTCCAAGTGGAACTGCAACTTTTTTACCTTCTAATTCAGAACCGTTTGCTTTTGTAATTCCAGAAGCGTTAGATGTAACACAAGTTGTTCCGCCCATTCCATATTCCATTGCAATATCAACTAATTTGATAGGTGCATTAGATTTTACAGCATTAATAAAAGGTACTAAACCTTGAGAATAAGAAATATCAATATCCCCAGCTAGCATTGCATCAGTCATAGCTCCACCGTTAGTGAAGTTAGTCCATTTTACTGGAACTCCTAGTGCTTTAGCAAAATTCTTTTTTTGCATGTCCTCTAAAT
>CACGVB010000017.1 GCA_902576395.1 uncultured Pelagibacteraceae bacterium | reverse complement strand
GGAATTGTAGAGGTAACAAGTATAGGCGTTAAAAACAAAAACCACTTTGGTGGATGATCTGTACTTAGTGGTTCTAAAAATTTTATAGATTTACCCCAAAATTCATATGCTATCTCATGACCTATAAACAAACCTTTAAAGGCCATACCTGCAAAAATAGCTCCTATTGCCAAGATTACTAACGGTACGATCATAACCAAAGGAGATTCGTGTATTTTATCTACACTTAGTTCTTTATTATTAAAATTACCATGGAAAGCTTTAAAAATAAGTCTCCAAGAGTAAATTGATGTTATTAAAGCTGTAACAATACCAACAAAAGCTGCAAGTATTCCAACTCCATTTCCTCTTAGGTAGGCAAATTCAATTATTGCATCTTTAGAATAAAAACCTGATAAAAAAGGAAAACCTGTTAAGGCAAGAGTTCCAATAAGCATTAATACATATGTGTATGGGAGTTTCTTTATAACTCCACCCATTTTATTTATATCTTGTTCCTCATGAAATGAATGAATTACAGCACCAGCTCCCAAAAATAGCAAAGCTTTAAAAAAGGCATGTGTAAATAGATGAAACATCGCAACATTGTAAGCACCTACTCCAGCAGCAAAAAACATATAGCCCAATTGACTGCAAGTAGAATAAGCGATAATTTTTTTTATATCATTTTGAACAAGAGCAACTGTTGCTGCAAAGAAAGCAGTAGTCATTCCAATTATGGTTATAACTGTGAGAGCTAATGGCGAGTATTCGTATATAGGTGAGCATCTAACAATCAGAAATACTCCAGCGGTTACCATAGTTGCAGCGTGAATTAATGCAGATACTGGCGTTGGGCCTTCCATAGCATCGGGCAACCATGTGTGTAATAAAAATTGAGCTGATTTACCCATTGCTCCAATTAATAAAAGTAAACAAATCAAATCAATGATTTCTATATTAATACCAATGAAATTTATTTTTTTATCTAAAACATTTGGGATTTGTTCAAAAACCTCGTCATAATTGACTGTACCAAAAATATAAAAAATCAGAAAAATTCCAAGCGCTAAACCAAAGTCACCAACTCTATTAACAACAAAGGCTTTTATTGCAGCCTTGTTTGCACTCTCTTTTTTAAACCAAAATCCAATTAAAAAATATGAGCATAAGCCTACACCTTCCCACCCAAAAAATAGTTGAATAAAGTTGTCCGAACTTACTAAAGTTAACATTGCAAAAGTAAATAAGGACAAATATGCCATAAATCTTGTTTTATGAGGATCGTGTGACATGTACCCTATTGAGTAAACATGAACTAAAGCTGAAACAAAATTTACCACAACAAACATAACTGCTGATAAGGAGTCAATTTTTATCGACCAATTAACATTTAATGTTCCAGAGTTAATCCATGTAGCTATAACAAGATTGTTTGAATAATCTATAGTAATAACTTTATACAAAACAAGTAAAGAGAGTATTGCTGAAATACTCACAAACGAACTTGTCAAAATTTGAGAATTTCTATCTCCTATTTTCTTTCCAAAAAAACCACTAATTACTGATCCTATTAGAGGTAGAAATAAAATTAGGTATTCCATTTTATCCTTTTAAATTTTTAATCTCTTCAACTCTTATTGTGTCTGAATTTCTAAAATAAACTACAATTATGGCTAATCCGATAGCAGCCTCAGCAGCAGCAACAGTTAAAATAAATAGTGTAAATATTTGCCCACTTAAGTCATTGATAAATATTGAAAAGGCAACAAGGTTTATGTTTACTGCAAGTAAAATTAGCTCAATACTCATTAAAATAACTATTACATTTTTTCTATTAAGGAAAATTCCTACAACACCAATAGTAAATATAATTGCAGCTAATGTTAAGTAATGTCCTAAACCTATGCTAAGCATCTATTTTTACTCCTTTATTTCTCTCAGCATCAACTAAATCAACACCTTCATCTCTTTCTCTAGAAATTTGCTTAACATAACTCTGTCTTTTAACTCCAGCTCTTTCTCTATATGTTAAAACAATTGCTCCTATCATAGCAACTAACAAAATCATTCCTGAAATTTGAAATAGAAGTATATAATCCGTATATAAAACATTTCCAATAGATCTAGTATTAGTGACTTCATTAGATACATTTATAGAAAGGCTATTTAATAAATCAGGTTTATATTTCCATCCTCCGATTACAATTATAAGTTCAAAAAAAATAATTAAGCTAACTAATAAGCCTACAGGTATATGGGTTCCACCATCCCACCTTGAGCTAAACCATTGACCTTTTTGTTCAGCTACATTTAACATCATCACGACAAATAAAAATAGAACTGCAACAGCTCCAACATAAACTATAAGCATTATCATGCCTAAAAATTCTGCCCCTATCATAATGAACAAACAGGATATACTAATAAAATCTAGTATTAAAAAAAATACAGAGTGAACTGTATTTTTTGAGACTGTTACCATGACTGCAGAAACAATAGCTATTAAGGAAAAAATATAGAAGAAAACTGAGTGTGCAATCATAAGATTACCTGTGAGAACTATCAGCCTTTATATTTGCAGCTAAAATATTTTCCCACCTGTCTCCATTTTCCAAGAGTTTTTCTTTTGTATAATAAAGCTCTTCTCTAGACTCTGTAGCAAATTCAAAATTAGGTCCTTGGACAATTGCATCTACAGGACATGACTCTTCACAAAGACCACAGTATATACACTTAAGCATATCAATATCGTATCTTATAGTTTTTCTACTACCATCATCTCTTTCTTTTGATTCAATTGTAATAGCTTGGGCTGGACATACAGCTTCACAAAGCTTACATGCTATACATCTTTCTTCACCATTAGGATATCTTCTAAGAGCGTGCTCCCCTCTAGACCTTGTTCCTAAAGATCCTTTTTCAAAAGGATAATTGATTGTTTTTTTTTCCTTAAAAGTCTCTTTTATTGCAATCAATAAACCAGTCACAAAATCAATCATGAATATAGTTTTTAATAATCTTGAAATTTTCATTTATTTTCCTGGTAGTAAATCAAAATATAGTAAAAAACTTGAAGTTAAAACAACATAAAATAGTGAAAATGGGAGAAATATCTTCCAACCAAGCTTCATTAATTGGTCATATCTGTATCTTGGAACAGTTGCTTTAACTAAAGCAAATAAAATAAATAAAAATAATATTTTAAAGATTAACCAAAAAGGACCAGGAATAGTATTAAATGGGAAGATATCTATTGGAGATAACCAGCCACCCAAAAATAAAACTGACCCCATAGCACACATTAACAAAATATTTGCATACTCCCCTAACCAAAACATAGCATACATCATCCCTGAATATTCAGTTTGATATCCTGCCACTAATTCTGCTTCTGCTTCTGGTAAATCAAATGGAGGACGATTTGTTTCTGCTAATGCAGAAATAAAAAAAATTACAAACATAGGAAACAAAGGAATTACAAACCATAAATTTTGTTGTGCCATAACGATGTCACTTAAGTTTAAAGATCCAACACATAAAAGAACGTTGATTATTATAACTCCTATTGAAACTTCATATGATACCATTTGTGCAGCAGATCTGATTGCACCCAAAAAAGGATATTTAGAATTTGAGGCCCATCCTCCCATAATTATTCCATATACACCTAATGATGAAACTGCGAAAAGATATAAAATACCAACATTGATATCAGCAAGAACAAAATCTTCACCAAATGGTATTACAGCCCATGATATTAATGCTAATGTCATAGTCACGACTGGAGCTAATACAAATACAAGCTTGTTTGCGCTTGCGGGTATTATTATTTCTTTAAAGATATATTTTAGTGCATCAGCTAATGATTGAAATAAACCAAATGGACCAACAACATTAGGCCCTCTCCTTTTTTGTACAAACGCCCAAACTCTTCTATCAAGCCAAACTATCATTGCTACAGAAACTAAAACAGGTACTAATAAAAATAAAATTTTATAAACTTCAGTAAATAATATTGAAAAATAAGAGTCCATTAACCCTCAGTTCCAGTTTTTTTCAAATTAGATCTTGCGTATCTACACTCTGACATTGTTTTGGATGCACGTGCAATCGTATTAGAATAATAATAATCAATATCTTCAACTAATATTTTTTCATCATTCAAATTATATCTAGGCACTTCAAAATTTTTAATATTTTGATTTTTTAAATGGTTTTGCATAGATTTTATTAGTTCATCTTTATTATTAAATAAAGATTTTCCATGGATATTAGATGATAATTCATTAATTATTTGCCAATCTTCTTTGGCTTCTCCTGGAGGATATGAAGCTTTATATGCTTTTTGAAGCTTTCCCTCTAAGTTAGTGAAATAACCATCTTGTTCAGTATATGCAGCACCAGGCAATATAAGATCTGCCATATCTGCACCTTTATCACCATGACTTCCAATATAAATTATAAATTCATTACTTTTTTTAATTTTGAGGTTGTCTTGACCTAATAAAAAAATAATTTCTACGTCCCCATCCTCAATTTTTTCAAGAGTTTTATTACTTCCATCATTTGAGGAAAAAATACCTAAATCATAAGAACCAACAGCTGATGCATCAGTTGATAAAATATTTAAAGCATTCCAATTATCACCAATTTTATTAATACTAATTAAATACTTTTTTAACTCTTCAAATATATATGCACCATTATTACTATTTAAAATTGATTGACCTAAGATAAATATAGGTTTTTCAGCGTTGGCAATTTTGTTTGAAAGATCGTGTTCATTTTTAATTATTTTGTTAATTACTTTTGAATTATTTTCTAAAACTGTATAAGGATAAGTTAAATCACCGACATCTTCTAAAGAAAATATTTCAGTTTTATTTTTTAAATAAGTTTTTCTTATTCTTGAGTTTAATATAGTTGCCTCAAATCTGGGGTTTGTGCCTAATAACAATATAAGATCGCTCTCCTCAATTCCTTCTATGCTAGAGTTAAATAGGTAATTATTTCTGGTTTCAAAATTTATGTAAGTATGGTTAGCCCTAGAATCTAGATAACTAGAATTTAAATTTTTTTGAAATAAGTTTTTTACAGCAAACATAGTTTCCATGTTTGTCATGTCACCGGTTAAACCAACTATTTTGTCTGGTGATGTTTTTAAAATTTTATCTTTAATTTTATTGTATGCATCTTGCCAACTTATTTCTTCAAAATTTCCATTATTTTTTATTAATGGAGTGTCTAATCGTTGATTTTTTAATCCATCACATGCATATCTTGTTTTATCCGAAATCCACTCTTCATTAATTTCCTCATTAATTCTTGGTAAAACCCTTTTTACTTCCCAATCGTAAGTATCCACTCTAATGTTTGACCCAACAGCATCCATAACATCAATTGTTTCAGTTTTTTTTAATTCCCAAGGTCTTGCTTCAAACACATAGGGTTTAGAAGTTAATGCACCAACCGGACATAAATCTATTACATTTGCTGACATTTCAGACTCCATGGATTTCTCTAAATATGTGGTAATTTCCATATTTTCTCCACGTCCAATTGCACCTAATTCTGGTACACCCGCTACCTCTGTGGCAAATCTGATACATCTAGTACAATGAATACATCTTGTCATTTGGGTTTTTATTAATGGACCCATGTATTTTTCAGGTACATATCTTTTATTCTCTTTAAATCGTGATTTATCAATTCCATAAAACATAGATTGATCCTGTAAATCACACTCACCACCTTGATCACAAACTGGACAATCTAAAGGATGGTTGGCTAGCAAAAACTCCATTACACCTTTTCTTGCTTTTTCAACTTTATCTGTATTTGTTTTAATAACCATACCTTCAGCTGCAGGCATTGCACATGATGCTATAGGTTTCGGTGATTTTTCCATTTCAACTAAACACATACGACAATTCCCAGCTATGGAAAGTTTTTCATGATAACAAAATCTTGGTATCTCAGCTCCGGCTTGTTCACAAGCCTGGAGTACTGTTAGACCATCTTCAACTTCAATATCAATATCGTTTACTTTTAATTTAGGCATTTTCCTTTTCTAATAAATGTTGATCAACAAGGTATGGAATATTTTTGTTTTTTTTCACAACAGGATCAAATTTATTTCTTTCTAGTATTTCATCTTTAAAATGTCTGATTAATCCTTGAACTGGCCAAGATGAACCTTCACCAAAAGCACAAATTGTATGACCTTCTATTTGTTTTGTTACATCAAAAAGCATATCCACTTCGTCTGGGGTTGCCTCACCTGCAGCCATTCTTTCCAACATTCTCCACATCCATCCAGATCCTTCCCTACATGGAGTACACTGACCACAACTTTCATGTTTATAAAATCTAGCTATTCTTGCCATACACTTAATAATATCTTGGTCATTATTAATTACAACAATACCAGCTGTTCCTAGTCCTGTTTTATTTTCAACACATGCATCAAAATCCATTTTCATATTGTCACAAATTTCTTTAGGTAACATTGGCATTGAAGAACCACCGGGTATTACTGCTTTGAGATTGTCCCATCCACCAACTACACCACCGGCGTGAGTTTCAATTAATTCCTTAAGTGAAACTCCCATTTCTTCCTCAACGTTACATGGGTTATTGACATTTCCAGATATACAATAAATTTTTGTTCCAGTGTTTTTAGCTCTTCCAAGTGAACTAAACCATTTTGCTCCTCTTCTTAGAATTGTGGGAACAGCCGCAACAGTCTCAACATTATTTATGATAGTAGGACATCCATATAATCCAATTAATGCAGGAAATGGTGGTTTTAATCTTGGTTGTCCTTTTTTTCCTTCCAAACTCTCCAGTAGTGCAGTTTCTTCACCACAAATATAGGCACCAGCACCATAATGAATATAAATATCTAAATCCCATCTTGAATTTAAAGCATTTTTACCTATTAAATTATTTTTATAAGCCTCATCGATTGCAGTTTGAAGTTTTTGTCCTTCATTAAAATATTCACCTCTAATATAAATGTAACATTTATTGGCATTAACTGCGTAAGAAGCAATTAAACATCCTTCTATTAATTTGTGAGGTTCAAATCTTAATATATCTCTATCTTTACATGTTCCAGGTTCTGACTCATCAGCATTGATAACTAAATAATGCGGTCTAGACCCCACCTCTTTAGGTGCAAATGACCATTTTAGACCTGTTGGAAAACCAGCTCCACCACGTCCTCTAAGTTCAGAAGATTTAACTTCATTGATTATCCACTCTCTTCCTTTTTCTAAAATTTCTTTTGTTCCAGTCCAATCATTTCTTAATTTAGCTGACTCAAGATCTGCGCCACTGTCATTGTATAAATTTTGAAATATTCTATCTTCGTCTTTAAGCATTTTTGTTACCTAATAAAGTTTTACGATTATTAACTGGTTCTGTATTTATTCTTCCAGAATAAGATCCTGGTTTTGGAATTTTGTTTTGATATATCGTCTCAATTATCTCTTCAAGTTTTTTATCATTCAAATCTTCATAATAATCTTCATTAATTTGCATCATTGGAGCATTAACACATGCACCTAAACATTCAACTTCCATCCAGGAAATTTTTCCATCATCAGATAATACATTTTCTTTTTCAGATATTTTGTTTTTACAAACTTTTACCAAATCATATGCACCTCTAAGCATGCAAGGTGTTGTAGTACAAACTTGAAAGAAATATTTACCAACTGGTGATAGATTATACATCGAATAAAAAGTAGCTACTTCATAAACTTTTATATAAGGCATATCTAAAAATTTAGCTATGTATTTCATTGCTTTCAATGGTATCCAATTATCATTTTGCCTTTGAGCTATATACAGCAATGCCATAACTGCACTCTGTTGTTTACCATCTGGATAATTAGAAACTATTTTATTTGCAGCCTCCATACTTTTATCATTAAATTTAAAAGTTTCAGGCTGTTCTTTATGAATTTTTTTTATACTCATCTATCGACCTCTCCAAAAACAATGTCCATTGAACCTAGGACTGCAGGTACGTCAGCAAGCATATGTCCTTTTATTAAATAATCCATAGCTTGAAGATGGGTAAATCCAGGAGCTCTGATTTTACATTTATATGGTTTGCTTGATCCATCTGAAATTAGATAGACACCAAATTCTCCTTTTGGTGCCTCAACTGCTGTATATATTTCATCATTTTCAACCCTATATCCTTCTGTAAATAACTTAAAATGATGGATTAAAGCCTCCATAGACTGTTTAAGTTCTTTTTTTGGAGGAGGAGAAATCTTTCCATCCTCTGTTTTGATCGGTCCTTTTGGAATTTTTTTTAAACACTGTTTAATAATTTTTACACTTTCTCTCATTTCTTCAATTCTGCAAAGATATCTATCATAACAATCTCCATTTTTTCCAACAGGAATTTTAAATTCTAAATCGTCATAACAATCATAAGGTTGACTTCTTCTTAAATCCCAAGCTACACCAGAACCTCTTAACATTACTCCTGAAAAAGAATAATCTAATGCATCTTGTTTGGATACAATTCCTATATCTACATTTCTCTGTTTAAATATTCTGTTATCGGTAAGTAAAGTTTCTAAATCATCAATAATTTTTGGGAATTTTTCACAAAATTCATCTATATCTCTATCAAGTCCTGTTGGGAGATCTTTATGTACTCCACCTGCTCTAAAATAATTAGCATGCAATCTTGATCCAGACACCCTCTCATAAAATCCCATTAATTTTTCTCGTTCCTCAAATCCCCATAGAGTTGGTGTTAGCGCCCCGACATCCATTGCTTGAGTAGTTACATTTAATATGTGACTTAATATTCTTCCTATTTCACAGAAAATTACTCTTATATATTTAGCTCTAGAAGGAACTTCGATTTTAAGAATTTTTTCTATAGCTAAAGCAAATGCATGTTCTTGATTCATTGGTGCTACATAATCAAGACGATCAAAATAAGGAACTGCTTGGATATAAGTTTTATTTTCTATTAACTTCTCTGTACCTCGGTGCAATAATCCTATATGAGGATCAGCTTTTTCAACAACTTCTCCATCTAATTGAAGTATTAATCTTAAAACTCCATGTGCTGCAGGATGTTGTGGTCCAAAATTTAAATTTAGTGTTTTTTTTTCTTTAGCCATTAGCTTTTTTTAATTTCTTTAATGTATTTGGTTCCTTCCCATGGACTCTCATAATCAAAATTTCTATAATTTTGTTCTAATTTTACAGGTTCATAGATCACTTTTTTTTGTTCTTCACTGTAACGAACTTCGTTATGACCAGTAAGAGGAAAATCTTTTCTTAAAGGATGTCCTTCAAAGCCATAATCCGTTAAAATTCTTCTCAAATCAGGATGATTTTTAAAATTTAAGCCATACATGTCAAATACTTCTCTTTCCATCCAATTTGCTGCGGGAAATATTGAAGTTATTGATGAAATTACTTCATTTTCTTTGATTGAATAATCAATAATGATTCTTTGATTATATTCGTGACTTAATAGTAAATATACCATCTTAAATCTATTTTCATTTTCTGGGTAATCTACAGCGGTAATTTCAATTAATTGTCTAAATTTAGTTTCATTATTAATTTTCAGAAATGTTATAACCTCAATTAAATCTTCGTGATCAATGCTGAAATAAATATTATCATGCTTTATAAATGAATTATTTATTTTAGATGCTAATTCAGAGTTTATAAACTTTTCCAAGTCCTCAAGATTTTTCATTATTATCTTTCTAGAGAACCCTTGTTTCTGATTTTTTTCTGTAATTGTAAAATCCCATAAAGTAATGCTTCAGCTGAAGGAGGGCATCCGGGAACATATACATCAACAGGAACCACTCGATCACATCCTCTAACTACGGAATAAGAATAATGATAATAACCTCCACCATTTGCACAACTTCCCATAGATATCACATACCTTGGTTCAGGCATCTGATCGTAAACTTTTCTTAATGCAGGAGCCATTTTATTTGTTAAAGTACCTGCTACTATCATTACATCAGATTGGCGTGGTGATGCTCTTGGTGCTGCACCAAATCTTTCAAGATCATACCTTGGCATAGATGTTTGCATCATTTCAACAGCACAACAAGCTAGTCCGAACGTCATCCAATGCAGTGAACCAGTTCTTGCCCAATTAATAAGGTTATCTAATGATGTTGTTATAAAACCGTTATCACTAAAATCTTGAGCTAGCTGTTTAAACTCCTCAGGTATATCTTTTTTTCTATCTTCTAAATTCATTTTATTCCCAATCTAAAGCTCCTTTTTTCCACTCATAAATAAATCCCACAGTTAAAATAAATAAAAATAACATCATGGAGAAGAAACCATATAAACCGATTTCTCCCAGTGAAATTGCCCATGGGAATAAAAATGCTATTTCAAGATCAAATATGATAAATAATATAGCAACTAAATAAAACCTAACGTCAAATTCCATTCTAGAGTCACTGAAAGGTTCAAAACCACACTCATAAGCTGATAGCTTTTCAGGATCAGGTCTGCTTGGAGCAGCAATATAATTAATTGCAACAAAAGCAAAACTTAAGCCTAAGGCTAATATCAAAAATAATATTATTGGTAGATAATCTTTTAAAAATTCCGCAAGCATTTGTTTCCTATGTAACAACTATTATATCAACTAAAAGTGAAGATATGTCACATTTTTATGCCTAGTTTTACTCAAATAATGGCGGGAGTGAAGGGACTCGAACCCTCGGCCCCCTGCGTGACAGGCAGGTGCTCTAACCAACTGAGCTACACCCCCACAGGTGTAAATGGTGGGTAGTAAAGGACTCGAACCTTTGACCCCCTCGGTGTAAACGAGATGCTCTACCAACTGAGCTAACCACCCAAAATCTTGGTACTATTACATCAACAGATTAATAAAGTAAATTGTTTATTACTGAATACTAGCTTGAGATTTATCATCCTTTTTGCCCTCAGAAATTTTGTCGACCTCAGTCCATTCGACAGGTTTAAGCTCTTTTGTAAGTGCAATTTTAAGCACTTCATCTGCTGTTTCTACAGGAATGATTTTAATGTCTTCTCTTACCTTTTTGGGAATATCTACTAAATCTTTTTCATTTTCTTTAGGTATTAATACTTTTTTAACCCCTGCTCTATGTGCAGCTAGTAATTTCTCTTTTAAACCACCAATTTGTAAAACTTGTCCAGTAATTGTTACCTCACCAGTCATGGCAATCTCTCTATTTACAGGGATGTTTGTAATTGATGATACAATGGATGTAACCATTGCTATACCAGCTGATGGTCCATCTTTAGGTGTAGCTCCTTCAGGAACATGGATATGAAAATCTTTTTTTTCAAAGAAAGGTGGAATTATACCATATTCTAAACTTTTTGATCTGACATATGACTTTGCAGCCTTTACGGACTCTTGCATGACATCACCAAGTTTACCTGTTATTTGCATTCTACCTTTGCCCGGCATATTAACAGTCTCGATTTTAAGAATTTCTCCTCCTACCTCAGTCCAAGCTAGTCCTATTACTATTCCAGTTTTATTTTTATTTTCTACTTCACCAAATTTGAATTTTTTAATTCCTAAAAAGTCTGGAATATTTTTATCATTTACTTGAACCTTTTCAACTTCACCACTTACTACTTTTTTGACAACTTTTCTTGTTACTTTAGAAATCTCTCTTTCTAAATTTCTAACACCAGATTCCCTTGTGTAACTTCTAATTATCTCTTTTATTGTCCCATCTTCTAAATTTAGTTCACCTTCTTTCACACCATTTTCTTTTACTTGTTTAGGTAGCAAATACTTGTTTGCAATATTTATTTTTTCATCTTCTGTGTATCCAGGTATTCTTATAACCTCCATTCTATCAAGAAGCGGTGGTAAAATATTTAAAGTATTTGCTGTTGTTACAAACATTACATCAGACAAATCATAATCAACTTCTAAATAGTGATCATTGAAGGCTGTATTCTGCTCAGGGTCTAATGCTTCTAGTAAAGCTGAGGATGGATCTCCTCTATAATCGTTTCCAATTTTATCAACTTCATCTAATAAAAATAAAGGATTTTTTGTACCAGCTTTCTTCATCATTTGAATTATTTTTCCTGGTAAAGATCCAATGTATGTTCTTCTATGACCTCTTATTTCAGCTTCATCTCTTACACCTCCTAAAGACATTCTAATAAACTGTCTATTAGTAGCTTTAGCTATAGATTTTCCAAGTGATGTTTTTCCAACACCTGGGGGTCCAACTAAACATAAAATTGGTCCTTTAATTTTTTCCATCCTTTTTTGAACTGCAAGAAACTCAATAATTCTCTCTTTAACTTTTTCTAAACCAAAATGATCTTCATCTAAAATTTTAAGACCTTTATTTAAGTCAATATCAACATCATTTTTTTTAAACCATGGAAGATCAATCATCCAGTCTAAGTAATTTCTAACAACAGTTGCTTCTGCAGACATTGGACTCATGTTTTTTAATTTCTTAAGCTCTGACATGCACTTCTTCTCAACTTCTTTTGGCATTTTAGCTTTTTGAATTGATTTTTTTAAGTTAGTAGTTTCATCTTTGCCATCTTCGATTTCACCTAATTCCTTTTGAATTGCTTTTAATTGTTCGTTTAAATAATACTCTCTTTGAGTTTTTTCCATTTGAGTTTTAACTCTTCCTCTAATCCTTTTTTCTACTCCAATGATACTTGTTTCACTTTCCATCATCTTAATAGCTGCATTTAATCTTTTTTTAACATCCAATGTTTCAAATATTTGTTGTTTTTCAGATATTGATGCATTCAGATTAGAAACAATATTGTCTACGATTTTAGATGGATCTTTTAATTGTTTTATGTTGTTAATAGTTTCTGATGAAATCTTTTTATTTACTGAAGTTAATTTTTCTAATCTTCTAACAGCTGTAGTTGCTAATGGCAAAAGATCTTCGTCTTTACTTAAAATATCTTTCTGATGTTCATATGTACAAGTTATAAATTTTTCATCATCCTTAAAATCAACAATTTTTACTCTTTTAATTCCCTCAACTAAAACTTTAACTGTCCCGTCTGGAAGTTTTAAAAGTTGTAATATGTTACTCTCACATCCATATGTGAATACATCATTTTTTTTTGGATCATCAACCTCAGAATTTTTTTGGGTAACTAAAATTATTTTTTTGTCATTCTTCATTACCTCATTTAATGCAGTAATTGATTTATCTCTTCCTACAAACAGAGGAATTACCATGCTTGGAAACACTACTATGTCTCTTAAAGGTAATAAGGGCTGTATTAATTTAACTTCCATGATTACAAATATGGATATTATATTTTATAATGCAATAGGAAACTTATGTTTATTAACTCTTATTAAGCCGCAGAAGTCTTTTCTGTTTTTGATTTGTTCTTCGTATGAACGATTATTGGCTGCGATGTTCCCTTGGTGGCTCCTGCATCAATAATAACTTCCTCAATATTGTCTTGACCTGGGAGGTCGAACATAGTTTTAAGTAATAAATTTTCTAAAATTGATCTCAATCCTCTAGCCCCAGTTTTCTTGCTGATTGCTTTGTTAGCAATATCTTTAACTGCCTGATCTTTAAATGTTAGTTTTACACCTTCTAATCTAAATAATTCTTGGTACTGTTTAATCAAAGAATTTTTTGGCTCTTGTAAGATTTTTACTAAAGATTTTTCATCCAAATCTTCAAGTGTAGCTGTAATTGGCAATCTACCAATAAATTCTGGAATCAGACCGTATCTTAATAAATCTTCAGGCTCTAGATTTTTCATCCATTCTCCTGTTTTTTTATCTTCTATAGTTTTTACTTCTGCTCCAAATCCAATAGATGACCCTTTGTCTCTCTGAGATATTATTTTATCAAGACCAGCAAATGCTCCTCCACAAATAAATAGTATATTAGTTGTGTCTACTTGCAAAAATTCTTGTTGAGGATGTTTTCTTCCTCCTTGAGGAGGAACGCTTGCCACTGTTCCCTCCATAATTTTTAATAAGGCTTGCTGAACTCCTTCACCAGATACATCTCTAGTAATAGATGGATTTTCTGACTTTCTACTAATTTTGTCAACCTCATCGATATAGACAATTCCTCTTTGAGCTTTTTCAACATTATAATCTGCTGCTTGTAATAATTTTAAAATTATATTTTCAACATCTTCACCTACGTAGCCTGCTTCAGTTAATGTAGTGGCATCAGCCATGGTAAAAGGTACATCAAGTATTCTGGCAAGAGTTTGTGCTAATAAAGTTTTTCCACATCCCGTTGGTCCTACCAGCATAATATTAGATTTGGACAGTTCAACAGTTTTGCTTGTTTTATTTTCGTAGTTTAATCTTTTGTAATGATTATGGACTGCAACTGATAAAACTTTTTTTGCATGAGATTGTCCAATCACATAGTCATCAAGAACTTTACATATTTCTTTTGGTAAAGGTAAACCATCCTGATGCTTTACAAAATTATCTTTGCTTTCTTCCTTGATTATATCCATACAAAGTTCTACGCATTCATCACAAATGAATACAGTTGGACCTGCAATTAATTTTCTAACTTCGTGTTGGCTCTTGCCACAAAAAGAACAGTAAAGAATATTTTTATTGTTACTCATAATTTATTATACGAATCAATTTGTATACTTTAATACATATGATGCAATGTAATCAAGTATAGGTTGCGGACAAACTATATATTGTGACTTAATCTCTTTTTTCTACCACTTTATCTATAAGACCAAAACTTTTTGCATTATCAGGAGTCATAAAGTTGTCTCTCTCCAATGCTGCTTTAATTTCATCAACTGATTTTCCGGTATGTTTTGAATAAATTTCATTTAATCTTTTCTTTAAAGATAAAACTTCGTTAGCATGAATTTCAATATCTGTCGCTTGTCCTTGAAAACCAGCAGAAGGTTGATGAACCATTATTCTAGAATTAGGCAATGAGAACCTTTTTCCTTTAGCCCCTGCTGCAAGTAAAAATGATCCCATGCTTGCTGCTTGACCTATACACAAAGTACTTATTTCTGGTTTGATATATTGCATTGTATCATAAATACCAAGTCCAGCTGTCACAAGTCCACCAGGGCTATTTATGTATAAAAAAATTTCTTTCTTAGGATCTTCAGACTCTAAAAATAATAGTTGAGCAGTGACTAATGATGCAACTGCATCATTTATGGGACCAACGACAAATACAATCCTCTCTTTAAGTAGTCTTGAATAAATGTCATATGCCCTTTCGCCTCTACTAGATTGTTCGACAACCATAGGGATAAGGGTATTTAATTGTTCTGGAATTTTAATAGACATAATCGATTCGATTAATCTTATACAACTTGCGATTACTTTTTGCTAACCTTTTTTGCTTTTTTAGGCTTTGATGCAGAAGTTTTAGTTTTTTTAGTTTCTCTCGATTTTGCTTTTACCTGTTTTTTTTTAGGATCTATTTTTTTCTTATTTTTTTCATCTCCATCTTTTTTAGCAAGTTTCGCTTGCTCTTTAATGTTGTTTTCATTTTCTTGTTTCAGAATTTTCTCGGCTTCTTCTTTAGTAATTTCTTTTTTTGTAGTTTTTGCTTTTTTCTTAATTTCTTCAATTATTTTTTCTTCGTAAATTTGTCCCCTTAAACTATCTATGGCTGCAGGATTTTGTTCATAATAGTCTTTAACAATCTTCTCTTGACCTGGCATCATTCTAAATTGTTTTTGTATTTCCACATTAATTTCTTCCTGAGATACATTAATTTTATTTTCCTCACCAAAAGCATTCAAAATTAATCCAGTTTTAATTCTTTTTTTAGCTTGCTCCTCGAGTGATTTTTGGTTCTTTTTAACTTCATCTTCCTTCATTCCTTGAGATAATATTTTAACTTCCTGTTTAATTAAGTTACCGGGTAATTGGTCTAATTTTTCTTTCTCTATTTGCTCAAGAATATTTTTCTTTGTAATCATGGCTAAAGAATTTTTATATTCATCATTAATTTGTTTTGAAATAAGTTCTCTTAAATTTGCTAAATCTTTTGCACCCATATTTTTAGCAAAATCATCATTAATTTTTACTTCTTCTGGAATTCTCACAGCTGTAACCTTACACTCAAACACAGCACTTTTATTAATAAGGTCTTTTTCAGGAAAATTTTCAGGCAGATTTACTTCTACATTTTTTGTATCACCTGATTTAACCCCTTCTAATTGTTTATCAAAACCTTTTATAAATAAATCTTTTCCAAGGACTAATTGAGTATTTTTACCCTCGTTACCCTTAAATTCTTTCCCGTCAATAGTTCCTTTATAATCAAAAATTACAAGATCATTTATTTTTGAGCTATAATTTGTTTCTGCATCCTTGAAATTATTCTGATTTTTTGCAATTTCATTAATTCTTTTATCTGTTTCTTTTGGATCAATTTTTACAACATACTCATCTACTTTAATTGAGCTTAGTCCTTTTGCAGAAACCTCTGGCAGTTCGGTAACTGAAATGATGTATTCTAAATCTTTACCTTCACCAAAAGACTTTAAATCTATTTTTGGTTGTCCAGCTGGTTTGATTTTATTTTCTTCTAGAGCTCTTGTTGTCGTATCTTTTAGCAACTTATCAATTACCTCACCATAAACAGCTTTACCAAATTGTCTTTTTAATATTTCGGTAGGTACCTTGCCAGGTCTGAAACCTTTTATTACAACGTCTTTTCTTATTTCTTCATATTTCTCATCCATAAAGCCCGAGATTGTTTTTTTATCTATAAATACTTTAAGATCTTTTTCTAAACCTTTTTTATTTTCTATTGTTACTTTCATAATCTATTTATGGTAGGCGAGAAAGGACTCGAACCTTCACAGCTTGCACTATTGGTTCCTAAGACCAACGCGTCTACCAATTCCGCCACTCGCCCAAATTTATGCTGTTTTATATAGTATTGATCTAATTTGTCCAATCAGAATAATAGTGTAAAATAATATAAATATATAAAAAAATGATAGTTTCACCCTGTATAAGCATTTGCAAAATGGATCCTGTAACAGGATATTGTTATGGCTGTGGAAGAGACAATGATGAAAAGAGGATTTGGAAAGACCTGAATACCAAAGATGAGTGGAAAAAACAAAATTTAGAAGATATTCAAAAGAGAATGCAAGGATGGCAGTTGGAAAGTTTCAAAGAATCTTATGAACATAAAAAAAATAATGGAATGTCCTTATTTAAAAAGAAGCAACTAAATGACTCAAACTAGATTAGTAGTAATAATTTATATAATTGGAATTCTTATTGGAGCATTTTTTTTTGATTTGTGGGGTGCTGAAACGAGTGCTGTAAAAAGTTTAGCGGCGATGTTTTGGACAGCGTTATTGCTAATAGCTATTGTATTTGCAGATAAAAAAAAGGAATAATTAATCTTTTTGTATTAGTTCACTTATAAACAAATCTCCATTACCATCTTGTACTGCTTTTTTGTAAAAAGATTTTTTTACATCAGCTAATTTTTCTGCATTACCTAAATCTTTTAGCATTTCATGGATGTAAGTAAGATCTTTTAAAGTATTGGAAGTTGAAAATTTAAATCCAGTATAATCATCTTTAAGCACATTATCAAAAATTCTATTTAAAGCTGTTGAGTTTCCAGATCCTAATTTTGCTACTGCAAAAAGTTTTTCTAAATTAATATCTAATTTTTTCGCACTCTTTATGAATTCTATAACATTTGTTGCAGTACCGAGTGACAAAAAATTATTTAGTAGCTTTGACTTTGCTCCTTTGCCCACTTCTCCAAAATGAAAATAATCTTTACAAAAAGTTTTTAAATAAACCTCAGATTTTTTAAAATTTTCCTCTGATGCTCCAACAATACCTCCACAAACACCTTCTTCTGCTTGAACGGGACCGCCCATAACAGGGCATTCAATGTAGTTAATTTTTTGTTTTGAAAAAATCTGTTCCATTTGAATAGATCCATTTTGGTTATGTGTTGTAACATCAATAATTAATGTATTATCTTTTAGTAAAGTTGATACTTTTTCAGCAATACTTAAAGCGATAGGTGTATTAGTCACACAAAGAATTAATGCATCTAAATTCTTTTCACAAAGTTCATTGTAAGATTTTACCTCAATAGCACCATCACTCACAATCTTATCTATCGGTGCCCTTTTTTTGTTTGCAATAACAAATAAGTTATTTCCATTTTTTAAAATATTTTTGGCTATCCCATAACCCATATAGCCAACACCAATAAAACCTACATTCATAATTTAAAATAATTATAGTATAAGTCATATAGATTAAAAATTAATATTTATGGCTAATGATTTTAAAAAACTTGAAAATTTGATAGTGGGGTGCAAAAAATGCACTAGGTTGGTCAGTTTTAGAAAAAAGATAGCTAAAGAAAAACGAAAACAATACTTTAATGAAAAATATTGGGGAAAACCAATAACAGGCTTTGGTGACCCAAAAGCCAGAATTTTGTTTGTTGGTTTAGCACCAGCAGCACATGGTGGCAATAGAACAGGAAGAGTTTTTACTGGAGATAGATCGTCTGATTTTTTATACAAGTGTCTTTATAAAGCAAAGTTATCTAATCAGCCAAATTCGGACCACATAAATGACGGACTTAAATTGAGAGATATATTTATAACTACTGCTTTAAAATGTGTCCCGCCTGGAGATAAACCAACAAAAAAAGAGCTAAATACTTGCTTTAAATATTTTAATAAAGAAATTGAATACTTAGAAAATTTAAAGATTGTTGTTGCACTTGGAAAAATAGCTTTTGATGCTTGTATACAATTTTACAAAAAACATTACAGAATTGACTCAAATATTAAATTTGGTCATAGTAAATTCTTTAAACTCCCAAATAATATTTTATTGGTAGGTTCTTATCATCCAAGTCCAAGAAATGTAAATACAGGAAGAATTAACGTAAATAAAATGACTAATTTATTTATTAAAGTAAAAAATACTATTTAGTTAATTGTTCTTTGAGTTCTTCAGGCATTTTAGTTGGTTTGCCCTCTTTATTAATTGTAGCTAAATGAACATCTGCAGTTAAAATTAAATTATCTTTTACAAATATATCTTGCTTCATTTTAATTGACACATTCTTTACTTCTACAATTTCAGAAAAAATATCAAGTTTATCCTCTAACCTTGAAGGTTTTATAAAATTTAAATTACAAGATTTAACAATTATATGTATTCCATAATTTTCTTTCAGGTTAGAATTTGTAAAGTTTACAGAAGCAATGGCATCAGTTCTAGCGCGCTCTATAAATTTCAAATAATTTGCATAATAAACTACTCCACCAGCATCTGTATCCTCATAATAAATATTAAAACTTGATTTAAATTTTTTCATAAAAATAATAATATCAAAGTGAAAATATTTTTTATACTAATGATTAATACAATATGAAAATTTATATAATTTGGTTAATTGGTGTTATATTATGAAATTTTGAATATCCAGAAGTCGCTCCAATCCTTGACGTTTTGGCTGCAATAATACTGTCTTTATTAGGTTTTGGTTTAAAAAAATATCTTAATTAAACTTTTACTCAGAGGAAAAAAAAATATTTTGGTAATAACTAACTGCGGTTAGTTTTGAATTATCGGTATCTGCCATAATTGCAATTCCTGAAAGCTCCTCAATGTCTAAATCATGAAATTTTTTAAAGTCTTCTTTTACATTAGCTTTTACTGTAACCCATTCATTTAAATTTGACTTTGTTGAAGCCAGAATGCTATCGATAGATTTCTTTGTATATGGGCTTGGCCATGTCTCTCCTACATTTGAATTGCTTGAAAAAACATAGTTTATAGCCCTATTTGATAATGGCGTTGCACCAGTTTTTTTGATTACAAAAACTCTAGCAGCAAAATCATGACCTTTTTTTGTATTTTCTTTTATACCTTTAAGATCTTTTTCAATCTTCCAAGTAATATTTATAAAAGGAGTTTTATCTAAATTAATTTTTACTTCTTTACCTACTCCTGATGCTGCATTAGCTGCCACTGCTTTTAAATAGTTTCCATTCTCATTATTTCCTATAGAATAGACTGTTTTTGCATCAGCTCCTCTTACTTTTCTAACTTCTAATGAATTTAATTCCTCCTCTGTAAAATCAAAAACTATCAGTTTTTCGGCACAAACCGAGGACATGATTAAAAGATAGATTGCTATTATTTTGATAAATTTTGTAAGCACACGCTTCATATAATTAAATATTTTTAATTATCAACTATAATTTGAAATTTACCTTTAAGGTAAAAGAACAATTTTTGGTGAAGAACAGGTTCCGTCATGAATTTGTTTAAATGCCTCTGCGCCTTTCTTTAATTCCCTATACTCTATCCAATCTAATTTGCCAATTTTTCTGTCAGCTAAAATTTTAATTGTATTTTCAAAATCTTTATTAGTATAACAATATGTACCAATAAAAGTTACCTCTTGAAGAGTTGCTTTTCTAAAATTAAACTGTCCTGCAGGTTGGGTTAATCCAATATGTATTATGGTGCCACCAGGTTTAATAACCGAGATCGATTGTTGTCTTGAAACTTCTAAGCCTACTGAATCAAAGACAATATCAAAACTATCATTTTGTATTTCTTTGTCCGATGGATTAACAAATTTACCCTCAAAATATTTTGCACATTCACTTAGTCTCAGGTTATTGGGGTCAGACATAATGATATTTTTATTTCCCTTAATTTTAGATAATATTAACGAGCACAATAATCCAATCGCTCCGGCTCCTTGAACTAAAGTTCTACATTCAGATAGAGGTTTTTTAAGAGAATTTTCGCCCATTAAGACTGCATGCAAAGCAACTGCTGTTGGTTCTGCTATAGCTGCTTCATTAAGATTTAAATGGTCGGGTACCTCATAAATATTTTGATTAGGAGAAGAAACTAACTCTGCAAAAACTCCTTGTCTTTCGTATGGTCTGTTCATTCCTAAGAGAACTCTATGTGGACACAAATGCTCTCGCCCACTTGTGCAATATTCACATTTTCCACATGTAATTAATGGATTTAAAACAGCATTTTTTCCTTGAAATTTACCATTTTGTATTACACCACTTACTTCATGTCCAATTATTAGTGGAGCAATTCTTCGTTCATCTTTTCCGTGATACGCATGCATATCTGATCCACATATACCTGAGGCATGAACTTTTAATATACTTTCTCCACTGGTCTCTACAGGATCTTTTTCTTCTCTGTAAACCAATTCTTCAACACCGGTATAAACTAAAGCTTTCATAATTATTTTTCAGCTAGAAGATAATATATAAAAAACGATACGACAAATCCTAATATCCAAGAAAATGATTTTATATCTGAGAAATTGATATTCCATAATAATGAAAATGAGAATATAAAACCTATAATAAGTGAATACACAGCTTTATAGTTCCAACCATTTGTATACATATATTCATTTCCATCCCTCAAAAATAAACAGATCTTTGTGATTTACTTTCCCTTTTTTCACCAGATAGTAGTCAGCAATTATTATTGCAAAGGTTGGACCAAAAAATGCTGCAAGGCTGTCGATAATATTTATTACACCTATTTGACTTAAAATAGATGGCCACAAACCTCCAGCAATAAAACCAATTATTAAAATTAATACTCCAGAAGTTTTGAGATCTAGATTATTAGGAATAAAATTTATTATACTATTTTGCGTAGGCACATAATTAGAAATTAAATTAGTAGATAGAGACGAAAAAATTATAAAAATTAGAACAAACACAGTTAAGCCAGTATTGTCTAATTTTCCAATAATATCCATTGGCTTAGTTAATATTTGATCAACAACAATAAGCTTTTGATTTAAAACAACATCTACTCCAACAACTATAGATGTTGCTAAAAATGAAAACAAAATCATATTTAGAAAAAGACTAAGGTTTCCCAATTTAAGATCTTTATCTGTTTTGACATATCTAGAAAAATCTCCAAAATTTAACAACACAATTGAGAAGTATGAGAAAATTGTACCTGTTAAAACTACAAAAGGTAAAACGTTAGATTTTGAAAAAAAATTTCCATCTGTTGTATTTGATTTAAGAGACTGAAAAATTTGTGTGTGATTTTCAGAAGTTAAAATTAAAAAAAAAACTAACAAACCTAAATAAACAAAGATGGCTGAAAGATGTAAAAATCTTTGATTAAACCTTTGTCCATTTGTAAATAAAAAATACTGAACAACAAAAGTTAATACTAATGAAATCCAATCAATAATATTTAATCCAAGAAAAAAAAGCTAAAAATACTTGATCATCTAGAATTTGACTATCTAGGTTGTAATAAATAAAAATTCTAATTAGATATGTAATTGATTTTGATATAAAAAATGTTTGAATACCAAACATAAATACTCCAATGACAGATCTTAAAAGACTTAAGTATTTGGCTCCACTTAAGCCCATGGAAATTCTGAGTATAACAGGAAAAGGTAATCCATGCTTTTGTGATGGTTTGCCGATCAATGATATAAAAAAATAGATTAATATAGAGGCGGCTAATGAGGAAGTTAAGACCAGTACAGTACTAAGATTATATATTAAATATAAAGAGGCTATTAACGCAAAACCTGCAATGGTTTGGATACTATTAGCCCAAAAGCAAAATAAATCAATTGATGTCCATGTTTTGTTGCTTGGGTTAACTGTGGCTAATTCAAAATTTTTTAATTCTATATTCTGACTCACTAATGTAACCTTAAACTAAAATTTTTATATGTCTATAATTGTGATATCCATAATTTTGTAATTCTATGAATTTTCTAAAAAACAATATTGGCTACGTTTCTATGTTCGTTGCAGTGATAGGTTTCGGGTCAGGTCCACCGTTTGTGAAATTAGCATTACAGGAATTTTATGTAATGGATTTAATGGCGGTACGATTCTCTTTAGCATTTGGTTTGATGTTAATTTTTGCTTTAATCATGAGGGCAGATTTAAAAATCAGAAAAATTGGGTTAACTCCTTTCTTAATGGGTTTATTAAATCCATTTCTGGTTACTCTAAGTTTTCATATTGGTCTACTTCTAACTTCACCAGTAAATGGAGTTGCTTTAATTAGTACTTTGCCAATATGGCAACCATTTGTTGCAAGATTTTTTTTTAAAAGAAAAAATTGAAATAAAAGTAATTATTGGAGCTTTTATAACAATTATTGGAACTTTAATTTTACTTACAAGTCAAACAAAATCAGGACAAGGAAATTATATTGGTGATTTGATTATCTTTTTAGGAATGA